>JBJMGN010000439.1:0-4153 GCA_045807885.1 Pyrinomonadaceae bacterium
CGAGTAACCGTTAATTTATTGCGCACCACCGACGGAGTTTCTCTATGGAATGAGAGTTTCGATCTGAAAATGACGGACATTTTTTCGGTACAGGATTCGGTTTCCCAAAAGGTTGCCGCCAGGTTAAGCCTAAAACTTGACACACCGCAACAGGCAGGTTTGAAAAAGCAATATACTTCTAACCCAATCGCGTATGAGTATTATCAAAAGGCGATCTACGCTTTCGACCAGCGACTGGAGGAAAACAAAGAAAAAGCGCTCGCGACTGTTGAACTATTCAAAAAGGCGATCGACGCCGATTCGCGCTATGCCCTTGCACATGCGCAACTAGCTTATGCATACGCGGAATTGGCGACCTTTAGCGACCCGACCGATCCGCAATGGGCAAAACTATCCGACTTAGAAAGTGATAGGGCACAACAACTTGACCCGCAACTCGCCGAGATCCATCTTACAAGGTCATTGATCGCCTGGAGCGCGTACGGCGGTTTTCAAACCAAGGCGGCGATCCGAGAACTTCGCCAAGCACAGGAGCTTAATCCAAATATTGGCCACGCGGAGTTGGCCGCGCTATACGGGCATGCAGGTCTTACCGAAATCGCCAAGACGGAATTAAACAAGGCAACTGAGATCGATCCAACGAGTGATTTCGTGAAAGGCCAGTGGGTAACTTTCTATTGGTTATCCGGGCAATATGACGACTGGGTTGTTGAGAACCATAGACAGTACGGACCGGACATCACTTTTCCGGAAAACTCGGTTTGGTATTTACTTGGGAAACGGCGGATCGACGAAGCCCAACAGCGCCTCAGCAAGCTCAAACAGGAGCAAGGCCCAAATGCACAGTTAGGCAGCGGTGAAGCTATCCTGTCGGCATTACGAGGAAATTTTGAAGCTGCAGAACGTGCAATACCTGGAATCCTTAAAGAATGGCCAGTTCAGAATCCAAACTATCATCATGCAACTTTCGACATCGCTTGTGTTTATGCACTAAACGGTAAAAGCGATGAGGCGGTTAAATGGCTTCAGAAAACTGCCGATTCGGGATATCCCGACTATCCCAGATTCGAACGCGACCCTTACTTTGATCGAATAAGGCAGGAGCCCGAATTTGTCCGATTCATGACAGCCATGAAGGCTGAATGGGAAAGCTACAAATTAGAATTTGGACAATAAAAGGAAAGGGAAAGTCGTACGCTATTCGATTTGCCGCGACAGCTAAATAGGGCGATAATCCATTCGGTATTCACCCGCAGATGAAAAAGTGCCCACAGTGCAAACGTGTCTACGACGACGAGACTTTAAAGTTTTGTCTTGACGACGGAACGTCGCTTCTCTACGGGCCGAGCAGCGTTGAACCCGCAACACAAATGATCCCGTCGCCGCACGCGACAAGTGAGGATCCAACGCGGAGTTTTCGCTCCGGCGATATTCCGCAAGAAAGTATCCGAACGAGTATTCCCTCTGTTTCCGAAACACAAGGCAGATCAAATACGAAGCTCTGGCTGGCTACAGTTGGAGCCGCAGTTTTCATTTTAGCGGGCGGATTTTTCGGATATCGATACTTTAGTTCTGCCGCTCCTGGGCAGATCGCGTCAATCGCAGTGATGCCGCTCGTAAATGCGAACGGCGATGCGGACTCCGAGTATCTTTCCGACGGCATGACCGAAACGCTGATAAACAGCCTTTCACAACTACCGAACCTGGCTGTAAAAGGTCGAGGCTCGGTTTTCCGATACAAGGGAAAAGATGTCGAGCCGAAACAGATCGCTACCGAACTCGGCGTGCAGGCGGTGCTGAGCGGACGGCTCCTGAAACGCGGCGACTCCGTGACGCTTAGTCTGGACCTGGTGGAAGCCTCGACCGGCACCCAGATCTGGGGCGAGCAGTATGTTCGAACCATAAACGAGATCGCGTCGCTTCAAAAAGAGATCGCTCGTGATGTTTCAAATAAACTGAAGACTAAGCTAAGCGGCACTGACCAGCAAAACATGGCGAAGGGACATACGGCTGACCCCGAGGCCTACCAACTCTATCTTCAAGGTCTTTACCTATGGAACCAACGGACGTTTGACTCAGCCGGCAAAGCCAGGGAGCTTTTTCAGAAAGCGATCGATAAAGATCCCAAATACGCTCTCGCCTATGTCGGCCTCGCTAACGGTTACATCATTAACGACAGGCCCGCTGAGCACAACATTAAGGCCAAAGCCGCAGCTTTGAAGGCTCTTGAACTGGATCCGTCTTTAGGTGAAGCTCACGCAATTTTAGGGAACGTTGCGTTCTATTTTGAATGGGATTTCCCCCGCTCCGAGGCTGAATTCAAGAAAGCGATCGAACTAAACCCCAATTATCCGACTGCCCATCACTGGTATGGCGAAACGCTCGCAGCTCTCGGCCGGTTTGATGAAAGCAATGCTGAGTATGCACGAGCCGCCGAGCTTGATCCGGTTTCGATGGCGATCCTTACCGATCAAGGAATGGCGTTCAACTACGCCCGACAATTCGACCGTGCGATCGAGCATTTCAAAAAATTGCTAGAGATCGACCCGAAATTCGTGCGCACGCATTATTATCTCTCAAACGCTTATGAAGCGAAGGGCATGTTTGACGAGGCGATCGAGTCGCGCAAGAAAGGAGTGCTGTTGGACGGAGCGGACCCTGTTCGGGCCGAGGCGAGCACTAGGCGGATGCTCGACGCGGTCAAAACGTCCGGCTTGAATGGTTACTGGCAAACACAGATGGAGTTGAGCACGGAGGGATCGAAACGAAACGGCGAACCGGTGGACCAGATGGACGTGGCCGTAAATCATGCAAATCTTGGCAACGCCGATAAAGCGTTCGAAGCGCTGGAGCGTGCCTTTAAGGACCGACGGGTTGGATTGGTTTTTCTGAAGGTTGACTATCTTTGGGACAAAATTCGCTCTGATCCGCGTTTCGCCGACCTTATCCGCCGAGTCGGCCTTCCATAATATCTGCAGGGCAGGTCTTTCATAGAACGTCACTTTTTCATGATTTGGATATGGACACGGCAACTGAGCTCACGCTGATCGAAGAACAACTAGCAGCGTCATGGGTCGCGGGTGATCATAAGTATCATGAGCGGGTCCTATCCGACGATTGGTCGGTCATCGATCCGGGTGGCAAAATTCTCACAAAAGCAGATGTGCTTCGCGAGGCATTTTCAGGCGACCGCAAGATAACCAGTGGAAAGATCGATCAGGTAAACGTACGCGACTTTGGCGACTGGGCAATCGTTACCGGCCGCACCCAAATGGCCGGCACGTACTTAGGTCAGAAAATGGACGTGAAACTTCGGTTCACTGATATATTTGTCCGTCGAAGCGGCGAGTGGAAATGTATTGCATCACAAGGTACTTTCATTGCGGATCAGTGATCCGGATCTTTATTCCAACTACAGTCAACCGTTGTCGGGAAATCGAGGTTCGTTTCTGGCTTGGCGATGTGGAATAATCGGGCGATAATCCTTTTCAGCAGTTCACTCTCTGAATGAAAAAGTGTTCCAAGTGCAAACGCGTCTACGAAGACGCCACGCTCAATTTCTGTCTCGAAGACGGTGAGTGGTTAGTCAACGCTGATGAGCAAGAGCCCGCGACGGCGATTCTATCAGAATCAGGAGCGAGCGGGTTTTCCCAGAGCGAATCAGCGACGCGTGCACAAGTTCACACTACTGACCAAACGGTGAGCTTTCCCACAAATACCGGAGATATCATTTCTAAACCTCGCCGGTTTGATAAGCGACTTCTGATCGCGCCGGTTTTGCTCGCAGGTATTGTTCTTAGCGGATTCTTCTTATTCAGCTACTCCAAATCAAAAGGTTCAGGTCAGATCAATTCGATAGCCGTACTTCCATTTGAGAATCGGAGTGGAAACGCAGATACCGACTACCTTTCCGACGGAATTGCCGAATCGCTGATCTTCAGGCTTTCTCAGCTGCCCGACCTCAAAGTCAGTCCCGTTAGCTCAGTTGTCCGATACAAAGGAAAGGAATTCGACGCAAAGAAGATCGCCGACGAGCTTGGTGTCGGCGCCGTCATGACAGGACGTCTGACGCAACGCGGCGAAGGGTTGACGATCAGCGTCGAACTGATCGACGCGTTTAATAACAAGATCATCTGGGGGGAACAATACGACC
>JBJMGN010000440.1:0-3416 GCA_045807885.1 Pyrinomonadaceae bacterium
GTCAGGCGGCGAACTTTTTTTCCTTTCCAGCAAAGTATCTTTGATGAAGCGGATCTTTTCTATCGGCAGCCGAGGGATCAGGTCGTACGCGTGTCTTCATTGTTCCCACCTCGAACTTATGGTCGAGTTTGAGGACAGCGACCGAAAGAAGTATCAGGAATTCGACGGCCCCCAGCCCGGCGTTCTCGACCGCATCAACTGAACGGCGAAGACAGACTAGTCTTCGTGTGTTTTGCGGTTCTTCATTAACCAAAGTCATCCTGGATCTCATAAAGCCGATGAAGCCGAAATTGATCAACCACATTGCTGCGATTTTGTTAACACTCGGGCTGGTCGCCTGGTTTCAGGAGACATTTTCGATCGAGTGGTCGTTTCCGTATTGCAGCGATCAGGTGGACGGACCGGCTTCGGCGGTTTGGGGAATGCCGTTTCCTTATATCCGCTGGTCAACGGTGTCTTCGATGGAATATTTCTGGATGCCCGCGGCCTTCATTTTGAATCTCGCAGTTCTTTCCGCTATAGCATTTCCATTTGTTTCATGGGTGCTGCGAGCCGGCCGCCTCCCCTCCTTCGTAAGGACGGGGGCCTGGTTGGTCGGGCTGTTGCTTGTGGTGAGTTTCGGCGCGTGGACCGTTATGCTGATCCAGACCGGTGTCTACAGAATTCCGGTCACGAATATCGCCAACGAAGGCTACGAGTCCTACACCGATTTCCGCCCCGTCCACTTCGGCTTCAAAACCCTTCGCTACGACTGTACTCCGTTGAAATAGGTGACAGGTGATATCGATCTCACACGCGGGCTTCTGACAGGAGCGGGCATTCAAGACGTGTTGCATCGATAATATTACTTCCAATCCACGCAAATTCATGATATGATTCGGGCGGCCTGAAATGCAGTTATTTCCGGGCCGTTTGATCTTTGAAAAACAGCGTTGGTGGTCGGATTGTCCGAGCCCATGTCCATGGCCAAAATTCCCCGTGAAACTGTTAACTCCAATCGGTTCAACAAGTTGCCATTCGTGTGGCGCAGTTTTTTTAAAAACCGCGGAATTTCGCATACGAAATCGCTGTAAACAATGCAAATAAGCAACTTATTCGTCCACAACACGCCTGTGGACACCCGGTGGACAGCCCGTGGACACTCGATGGACAAAACCGGAAATAATATGCGCGGGACAGTGGGACAGCTTGGGACATTTCGCGAAAACCCTGATGTTTGCGCCATCTTGCGCCACCTCGATCACTGCGCCATGTGGCGCAAATATAAGGGTTCTGGAGCATTCGGAGGTCATTTCAGGAATTTCGCGGGATCATTTGTGATCAATGCTCGAATTTTCAGGCTGTTTCGCCGCGAAAGCCACCGCGGATCGTCGACGGTCCAAACGGTGACCGGCAGATCAGCCTCGGCTGCCAACTTGCTCAGCTTCGGCGTCACGAGCGTATGGTGGATCGATATCTGGTCGGCACCAAACTCCTTCGCAAGCGTAACAATATGCTCGCGGTGGCGCAGGAAGTGCATTATCGCGGGTGCGAATAGTGCCGCCGTTTGTACCTCGGGCAGCAAATGCTTGATGTTGGGAATGACCGCCAGCTTAAAGCTTTTGACGATCATCTGCGGAAGCAGCGGCGAATCCTTGATTAGCTCACAAACGACCTCGGTCAATCGAAGATGATCGCTCTGTCTGGGCTTCAGCTCGATATAAATAAGGCCGCCGAAATCAGCCAAAAGATTCAAAACCTGCCCTAGCGTAGGAACGGTTTGATCGGCAAATTCGGGCCGGGAACGCTTGGGAAACCGAAGGTTGAACCAGGAACCTATATCGATCTTGTTGAGCTCGTCCGAAGTCAGGTCGGCAACACGCTCGCTCCGCAGGCCGGTCCGCTTGAGGTCATGATCGTGAATTACAACGGGTATATGGTCTTTGGCGAGCCGAACGTCGAATTCGACTCCTTCGGCGCCGGCATCGATCGCCATTTGAAATGCAGCCAACGTGTTTTCCGGCGCATGCGCACTTGCCCCGCGATGACCTATTACCAACGGCCGCGTCATTTCTTTTCGAGAAGGAAGACGGCTTTCGACCAGGAGATAGGCTCGCCGGTGGGGAATTGATAATTGCCGATAATGTTGAAATAACGCTTGGCCGAGGCACGAACGCTTTCGAGCGGATGGATCTTAAAGTTGTAGAGAAACTCGAGGACCGAACCGACGAAACTGGGTTTTACGGGAATAAAGATGAGCCTGCCGGTGGTCTTCAGCACGCGCGACATTTCGCGCAAACCGTCATCGAGCGGCACATACTCAAGCACGCCGCAGCTGAAAACGACATCGAACGTTTCGTCTTCGAAAGGGAGTTTGAGCACATTGCCCTGGACCGGAACGATCATTTTTGACTTCGTTTTTCGCTCTTTCTTGAATTGCTCGGTCGCGAGTTTCAAAGATTGGTAGGAAAGATCCAGAGCGATCGTTTTTCCGGGCTTAAAACCTGCATCGTAAAAACCAAGCGTCACCAGCCCGGTGCCGCATCCGGCGTCGAGAACGGTGCTGTCCTTATCAATTTTCAGGTCGAGCGAATGCAGGAACTTGGCAACCGATGCACGATATCCATTTAACTTGAGTGTTATGTTGTGTATTTCCGCGATGCGGTCGTAAAAGCTTTGGGTCTTGGTCTTTTGTGGTTTTGTTCCGTTTCTCGCCATCGCGCTATTTTTCTGCCAGCAGTTTTATGATCATCTGCCGTATGTCTTCTAAGCGGGTGGTGCTGGTTCCAGAATCAATATAACGGATTTTTCCCTTTCGGTCGATGATTACTGCGGTCGGCAACGCAGTCGCTGCATACGCCATCTGCGTCAACTGGTCGTTGAACACGACGAAATCGTAAGGCAGCTTTTGCTTTTCCTTGAAACGGTTAAGATAATCGATCTCACTCAAACTAACTATTTCTCGGCCCTCCGCCTGCCCGTAATAACGTGTCACTCCGAGAACGACGAGGCCGCCCGAAGCGTAATCGCGGCTCCATTCAGCAAGAAGCGGAAACGCTTCAAAACACGGGCCGCACCAAGTCGCCCAGAAATCAAGCAGTACGACCTTGCCCTTCAACGATTCGAGCGTTCGTTTCTCAGAGGGAAACCATTTATCGACATTGATGAACTCTATAGCGGGCTCACCCAAAAGCCTATATTGCTTTTCGCGTCGTTTGAGCCGATCGATCGCGTCTGTTTGCTGGCCTTTCAATGGCAAGTCTTTGCCTGCCTTCAGAAGTGCCGTCAAATAGGTTTCCATCGCGATCGGTTTGCGCCCTGTTTCGATCTGGTAAGTGATCAGTTTGACGGCGGCATAATAGAAGAATGACGGCGAGCCGAACGACGCGGCAGAAGTCTGCATGTCGGTCAAGATGGACTCGGCTTCATTGACCTTG
>JBJMGN010000441.1:0-9658 GCA_045807885.1 Pyrinomonadaceae bacterium
ACACCGCGAGCGGAAGCCGCTGCCACCCCTCCAACGTCCAGCCCGTTCGCAGGTGCTGCGGCCGGGGCTCCGGATTCATAAGGAGGAAGCTTTCTGGGGCTAGGGGAGAGGGTTAACAAGTAAAAAGTAAAAAGTTAAAAGGCAAAATAGGAATAGTGAACAGTGAATTGTGAACAATGAACAGTAAGCCGTGAGCTGTAATGTTGCTTATTTAGAATTTGAGCATTTGATGACAAGATCCGCGGCCTCTTCGGCGCCGAGCAGCTTGACTACTAAGTTTTTTTCTTTGGATTCCTTATAGGAAACGTAGAAATAAAAGGGCGGGCAATTGTGCCCGCCGCTTGGTCAGTTAAATACATGAAATAACTGTGTTTATTTTGGTACACCCGGCATGATTCGAACATGCGACCTCCTGATTCGTAGTCAGGCACTCTATCCAGCTGAGCTACGGGTGCAAAATGCGAATAGATAGACTACAAATACGGCAGTTGAGTGTCAAGCAATTGGGTAGAACTGCCTAACGTGCGAAATATCCCTGCCGCGAACGGGCGATAAGGTCTGTGCCGGGCACCTCGACCTTTACGGTACGCCATTGGCCGTCGCTTTTATCGTTCGCCGGATCGTATTCGATCGTATAAAGCGTCCTCAGATCGGCGGCGACTATCGCGTAAAGTTTGCCCATTTCTTCAAGACGATTGATCGTATTCAGGGTCCCGCCGGTTCGGTCGGCGATCAACTGTAATCTTTTCCGCGAAGCGTCATAAAGGGCGAACTGCAAAGGCGTAGGATCGGCAAGGCGTTTCGGGTCGCCCGTTGGCAACGCCAGCGGATAGATCGTTACACCCTGCAGATCAGCGGTTTTGAGCACCTTATTGAAGGCATCGCTGGATTCCGGTCGAATGGCGTTCTGACCTTCCATCTCGAATTTCGATCCAAGTACTTTTCGGTCGTCATTCTTGGCATCGGTGTCTACGCCGTCCGTTAGAACGACGATCGCTTTGCGGCGGGTACGCTCCTTTGCAAGCTTATCCAGGGCAAATTGAAGCGCCTTGTAAAGATTTGTTTCGCCCTGCCCGTTCGCAAGCTCGATCGCCTGTGAAGCCATCCGTTTATCGGCCGAAAAATCGCTTAATAAATTGATCTTTGAATAAAATTCAACGACAGCAACCCTGTCGTCGGGTGCAAGGGCGTCCAGAAAGCGCGTAGCGGAAAGCTTTATGTTGGGCCGAAAACTCTTGGTCGACCCGCTCATGTCCAGCAGCATCACGACGCTAAACGGAGCTGTTGAAGCTTCGAATCGAGTGATCTGTTGTTTCACCCCGTCTTCGAAGATCGAAAACTGGGAGCGGTCAAGCGTCGTAATCGGCCGCCCGCGCTGATCAACAACGCCTACATTCAAACGTACGATCGACGATTCGATCTTGATCGGGTCATCATTCTGCGCCCGGGTATTTGTACTAATTACCAGAAACGGAATAAACAAAACTATGATGCGGAAATATCGCATAGAAAAATCTTACCAATCAGACGCGATGTTCTGAAAACCGGTTGTATCATCCCGCGCCGATACGACTTAACAGCAGAACGGAATTGGACTATAATCGCTGCGTTCACTTTGGCGAAACTTTATGTTTTACAGGCCCGCGTTTTGCTGCAACTGCGGCGAAAAGATCCAGCGCGAAGAATGGCGTTTGTGGACCAGCCGCCGATTTTGCGCGCTGTGCGAGACAGAGCAAAAAGGTTTCGATCTGATCCCGCGAATAATTGTAGTTGTTGGACTGGTTTCCATGATCTTCGGGATCGGGAGTTATTTCAGGCGTTCAGCTTCAATTGTTGATGGTGAAGATGTTGTACGGTCTGGGAAGCCGAAGGCGAACCTGAAGCCGGCTGCGCTCAGTGAAAATAATTCATCGTCGGCGGCAAACGGGTTTTCACAGCCAAATAGCCCGGATCTATTAGTTAATGACAACCGGCAAATAAACGAACAACCTAAGCGGGAAAAAACTACATCGGATGAAACGGTATACTTTTGCGGAGCGATCACAAAAAAGGGAACACCCTGCACCCGGCGCGTGAAAACTAAAGGATTTTGCTGGCAGCACGCCAAGTCGGGCCAGGTGGCGCCTGCGCGGTTTTGAAAAAGGCGTAAACTCAATTCTTTATTGATGTTTGTCCGTTTTTGTTACAAAATGTTTCTTTACGACTTTTTCACCCTTACTTCGACCCAAAACTAGACGATGAAACCTCTTGCGCAAAATACGTTGATCCAGAACCGGTATTTGATCGTCCACCTGATCGGAAAAGGTGGAATGGGCGAGGTTTACCTCGCCGTGGATCAGCGGCTCGGCAGTGCTGTCGCGTTAAAGCGTACGTTTTTCGCTGGTGACGAAATGTTGAGCAATGCGTTCGAGCGAGAGGCAAGGATCCTAGCTCGAATGCGGCATCCGGTACTGCCGAAGGTAAGCGATCACTTCAGCGAAGGTGAAGAGCAGTACCTGGTGATGGAGCACATTTCGGGCGACGATCTTGCGAAGCGACTCGAAGGCGCGCAGAAACCGTTTCCGCTTAGCTGGGTGATGTTTTGGGCGGACCAGCTTTTGGATGCCTTGTCGTATCTGCACTCGCACGAGCCGCCGATCATCCATCGCGACATAAAGCCGCAGAACCTCAAGCTCACGGACGAGAATCACGTCATCCTGCTCGATTTTGGTTTATCGAAAAACTCGGCCGCGCAAACGAAGACAAATGATTCCGGAAGCACCGGGAGCACGGGCAGCGTTGTCGGATATACGCCGCACTACGCCCCGATGGAGCAGATTCGCGGGATAGGAACGAGTCCTAAGAGCGACATCTATTCTCTGTCGGCGACGCTTTATCAACTTTTGACCAATTCCGTTCCGCCGGATGCGCTTTCGAGGGCCGACACGATGCTGAATGGCTCGCCGGACCCGATAAAATCGCCGACGATGCTGAATCCCGAAATACCACCTGCGGTCTCCGAGGTGCTTTTGAAAGGGATGGAGGTCAGCCAGGACAAGCGGTATTCCAACGCGAAGGAAATGCAGAAGGCGATGCGAAAGGCATACGCTCAGATGCAGGACCAGATGGGCGCCGCAACGATGGTGATGAGCTCCGAAGGGACATCACAATCGGATTCGGTGCCGGTGCTTGCCCCATCGATGGATAAAACCGAGGTGATGGACTTTGCAGCAAATCCGGCGATGAGCGTCCCTACCGCAATCGCGGGAGCGTCAAATGCTTCGGAAGCGCCGACAAATCTCGTGAGCCAGCCGACGCCGCGGTCGACGCCTGCATTCGATCCGAATGCGACGGTAGCGTTCGACTCAGAGCCGCATTTGCCTGAATCGAGACAAGCCGATGTTAAAACTGAAGTCTTTTTAGCAGGAAGCAATTCGCTACCCACTCCTGGAATTCAGAGCGAACCGCTTCTCGAAGAGATCCCGGCCTATAACGACTTCAGTACGCCGGGACAGACCGACGATTTCAGCGCGGCGGAAATTCCGTTCGATCCAAATGCCACGGTGCCGATCTCGGCGTTCGCGGGTTCTTCCGATGTCGTCGAGCTTCCAAATCAGGAAACAAATTACTATTCGTCGGCCGAGGCCGAAGAATCCGCGCCAAGCGGTTTCGAGTCTGCGGCATCGTTTAGCTCGAATGGGCAAGCTGCGGCTTCACAGTCGGCGCCGGCAGTTGTAACGGCACAACCCGTGAAGAAATCTTCCGGCGGAAAGGTTTTTGCGATCGTCGGCGGGTTGCTGGTGCTTCTGGTCTTAGGTGCAGGTGCTCTTGGAGGCGGCCTGTACTATTACGCAAACTATTACGCGGTTGAACCGGAAGCATCACCGTCGCCGCTGCCGAGCGTTGAACCAAGCGCCGAGCCTTCGGTTGATTTCGCCTCTCAAACGAATTCAAGCGATGTAAACACGAACAGCGACATTGCAGGCGTTTCGAATTCGAATACGACAACTTCGAATTCCAATGAAACGCTTACGGTAGCACCGACACCCGAGCCGCGGGTCGAAAACGATTCGACCCCGCAACAGACCGGGTCGACAACGAGACCGACGCAAACAAGAAATACGCCGACAACAAGGCCGGCGACGACACCGCCTCCGATTGCGAAGGCAACACCAAAAGCAGCTTCGACCCCCGATCGAAAGAAGATTGTTCAGTAGACTGGAGAATTTCGATGAAGTTACGTGCCCATTTGATCGCATCACTCGGCTTTTTGATCATCTCGTTCCTGATCATTCCCACTGTCATTGTTGGACAGCAGGTAAAACCTGATAAAGGCAAATCGAAGAAATTCCTTGTCGATGGCGATAAGCTATTTCGGGAGAAGAATTATCGGGACGCGGTCGGAAAACTATCGGAGTCTGTAAAGTTCGATGCGAATAACGCCCACGCCCACTACCTAAAAGGGTACACGCACTATTATTTGAAGGAATATGACGATGCGCTGACCGAATTGAATCTGGCCGAGCAGCAAAAGTTCAAACTGATCGAAATTCAAAAGGTGCGTGCTTTCGTTCAATATGAACGCAAAGATTACGACGCTGCGATGGCAGATACGAAGGCACTGCTCGCCGTTGAGCCGCAGAATGTGGATTACATTCTGATGGCGGGCAAGATCTACCTTGCGCAGAAGAATTATGACGAGGCGCTTGCTTCGTTTCGCAAGCTCGCGTCGACCTCGCCCTCCAATGGGAATATAGACTTCGAGTTGGCACAGATATATGCGGCGAAGGGTGATCTCGAAAATCAGGCGGCATCCGCTGAGGCCGCCATGCAAAAGGGAACTCAGTTTTATGCCGACGCGCAGATACTTGCGGCAGATGCTTATGTAAAATTGGGGAAAACGCAGCAAGCCGAGACCGCGCTTCTAAAGGTTCTCGATTCGAAACCGGAAAGCCGCGAGGTTTATCTTTCGCTTTCCGAAATATACAGGCAGCAAAGCCGTTTTACGGATGCCATCGAGATCCTTCGCCGTGGTATCAGGTTACTTCCGAACGACGGCGGATTGTATTCGGACATTAGTTGGTTCTACAGCCTGGCGGGACGAAATGAAGAAGCGATCCAGGCTGCTCAGGCCGGCATTCGCTTTCAGCCCGACCAATACATGGCCTATACGAACCTTTGCCGCGCATACAATGATGCGAACAAACCGGAGTTGGCGATCTCCGCCTGCAACAATGCGTTGAAACTCAAGGAAGGTGATGGGGAAACGTTCTTTTATTTGGGACGAGCCCACGATCTGATCAACAAGCCGAACGATGCTACACGGTATTACAAACAGGCTGTGACCGGATTGGAGAAATCCACAAGTGAAAGGCCCGATTACTCAGACGGTTATTATCTATTGGGGAATGCTTATTTCGCGGATGGCCAGTTGGACAAAGCAATCGCAGCTTACAGCAAGTGTTTGCAGATGACGCCAAAATTCGCTCGTGCAAGATACAACATCGGAATTGTGCAGTTGGAGAAGAAGAACAAATCCGCCGCAACCGAACAATACAATATCCTCGTGGGAATAGATCGCTCACTTGCGACGAAGCTCAAATCCGAGATCGATAAAGTTTCCGATAAGCCTTAGGCTATCGGAAACTTCCACCGTCGTCGATATTCACATTTACACTTTGAAATTTGAGAACAACGCGGACCATGTCTCCGCGATTGTCCATGCTTGCGGGTACGAAAGGCGGTGAGATCCGGTCCCGTCTGAACGCGGCCTGTAGGCGGTCCATCTTCTTTTGGTCACGGGACGACTCAACAACGTTCGTGATCCGCGCAAGTCCATCCCCGAACACTTCGGCAACCACAACCACTTCCTCGTCCCGAGACGGCACGCGAGTATCGGAATTCGTCATCGCAACCAGCGTCCCTGACGGATTAATACTGGGCGATTCGGGCGCCACATCAGCACGGGAGCGGGCAAACTGCTGAGGTGTTATCAACTGGTCGCCAAAGCCCGGATCGATGTTCGCAAGGAAAAGCGGATCCCCATTCTGCGAGTTTGGGTCTGTATTGATCGCAAGCTGCGGAACGTCGGACGGCATTAATATCACTGCCAAAAGCGCCACCCCCAGTACCAACGAGGCGACAGCGCCGGTCATTGTCGGCATTAGCCAACGATGAAGCCAGCTGACATCGGAACCACCGACCAGCTGAAATGAGGGAAAACCATAAGAGGGTTTTAAGTTAGTTGAGACCGAACGACGCAGGATCTGCAACATGCGCCCGCTTAGTTCCGGACGGCGCATAGACCTAAGTTCCTGACGAACCTGATTGATGGCGGAAAGTTCGTCCCGGCAAAGTGGACAACTCAAAAGATGATCAGAGATCGCATTGTTGCGATCCGCATCGAGAGTTTCATCGACCATCTGATGCAGTTCAAGTCTTACTTCACGGCACTTCATAATTTCCATCCTTTACGAATGACTCACTGACCCCGGCTGTTCGTCGATTTCGATGAACAACGATCGTTCGCATTCATTAGGTCGCACGTTAGACCGGCCGCCTTGAGTTGCTGGTCAATCTCAAATTTGCCGCGTCGCAGCATTTCCTGCTGAATAGGCGAAGCTCGCACTTCTTTTGACTCATCGTTTGGCACCGATTTTATTTGTCTTCCAAAGTAGAAACCGGGGCGAGTCAACCATTCGTAAATTTTCAAAAATCTCTGAGACGCTCCCGCAGAGTGCCTCTACCGCGTGCAATTCGGGATTTTACGGTCCCGATCCCGACGCCGAGAATTCCGGCGATCTCTTCGTAGCTGTACCCCTCGATATCGCACAACACTACGGCTTCCCGAAATGCCAGAGGCAGCGTTGCGAGTTCCCGAAAGATCGCGGTCTCGCGCTCGTGGATCAACAATTCCGCTTCAGGGTCTCGATGTTCGTCAGCAATGCGATCAAACTCGGTCGCGTTGTTATCGCCAAAAGTGTCGTCGAGCGATACCGTTCGGTCGCGCCTTCGTCGCTTCCACCAACGAAACTTGTTCCTGGCATGATTTACCGTGATCCGGAACAGCCATGTTTTCAATTCGGCATCGCCTCTAAATCCCGCAATGCCGTTCACCGCACTAAGGAAAGTTTCCTGCACGATGTCGTTCGCATCTTCCCGGTCATTCGTAAGCCTAAATGCCAGCGAAAAAACGTCGGAAGCGAATTTGGTGACTAGCTGATCAAATGCATCCGCGTCCCCCGATCTCAGTCTTTCCACAAATACGCGGGACGAATTCTGGACGGAAATCGGCATGCCCGCCAATTCGGCGGCTGTCGCCTCGCTTTCGTCGAATGTTATTGATCTCCCCAAAAACACCCCACGCTAAAATCGCTTTCGAACCGCATTTTTCCTTAAAACGACGCGGCTATGAATATTAGACACCCAAATTGCGATATTGTTCCCGAAAAATAATATCAAAACCGCCTACGCTCCAGGGGAGGGCCTGGTTTCAAATGTTAAAACCTTGGTTGCTGAAATTCAGCCATTACGCTAGATTAGTACTTTTGGAAACCCACCGGTTTACCAATCATATAACGTTCAAAATAATTTAAATTGCATATTAGTTAGTTATGGCGAGGAAGAGGCGAAATTTTGATCAGGTCCAGTTGCCTGCAACAGATCCGAAAGTAAAGCCCAAATACGAAGACCCGTTCCAGAGAGCGGTCGGCAAAAAGATCGAAGACGCGGCCGGAATGTTTGAAGGACATGGCCGCAATATTCTTTACGGCTTAGCTGCAGCGGTCGTCCTTGCCCTTGTTATCTGGATCATTTACGCGTGGAGCGATCGAACGAGCTCTGAGGCCCAAACTGCACTTGGAAAAGCCATCGAAACTTCGCAAGCAGCAATTTCGGAGACTCCGCCACTCGCCGGATCGACACAGAAATCGTTCAAGACGATCCGTGAACGTTCTGAAGCTGCCATTGGGGAATTTCAGGGCGTTGTCAGTAAATTTGGCGGTCCGGCGGGCGAAAAAGCCAAGTATTTTATTGCTGTCAATCGCCTCTTGATCGACCGACCGGCCGGTATTCAGGAACTTCAGGCGCTTTCGACGTCGGGCGGTGAGGTCGGATCGCTTTCGAAGTTCGCTTTGGCTCAAACCCGCGCCGAGGACGGCCAGACCGATGATGCGATCAAACTATATGAAGAGCTAAATGCGTCGTCCGATCCGGTTGTTGCGAAGGAAACGATTCAATTCGAGTTGGCTAAGGTTTATGAGAAAGCGGGACGGAAAGATGATGCCGTTAGCACTTTATTTGATCTGGTAAAGACGGCCAGCGAAGCAAAGGATCTGGAAGGTAAGTCGGTGCCGCTTACGCAAACTGCCCAAAGCGCAAAGGACAAATTGAAGGAACTGGATCCTGCTAAGGCACAGGAGATACCGGAACCGGCGCCGGAAACACCCGGCGGTCCGGCCTTTTAACTTGTTTTCCCCGAGCTCCCGATCTGCAATGCAGCGGACACCAAGATCTAAGAAGTACTCCGATGAAATGCGCGAGATTCGTCTGCCGGTCTCGATAAGAGCCCATGCACCCAGTTACGTAGCCGTTGGTTTCCTTTCGACATTTTTCGCTTTTCTTGCCTTTTATTTGGACTTCAATTGGATAGGGGGGGTCGTTTTAGCGATTGCCCTTATCTGCATCCCGGTGTTCGCATCGACCGACATGATCGTCTTCGACGGCAGGCGGCTGATTCGAACAGGAATAATCCCGCGCATTTGGTTCAAGCTGCACGGGCTTCGTTCATTCCTTAAAGTCAGAAACATCGAACAAGTTGATACTGTGACGTCTGGTTCGCTTCGCTACGGCGGCCGGGTCCGGATTCTTTTCCGTACTACCATCTACGGAAACGGTCCGCGAATCGTCTTCGCCGGTTCGGGCGCGAGGTACCGACGAATGGTCAAGGCGCTCTTCGGCAAACTGGATGTGACGATTTTGGATATTCGTTCTTTTGAATTGCAAAAATACGTAACGGAGCCGCGCGAGGCAATTAGAATCGCAAACGAGCTGCAGATCCCGGCGAGCGATGTTTTAGAAGGAGCATATAAGAAGGTTGGTCAGAGAAAGCACGAGACGCTTGAAGCTCTCGATCCTAGGTTATCGGATTCTTCTAAGGCAGCGGTGCTAAGAAATGCAGCGAATCGATTGCGAATGTCCGGAATTCTGGTGCGGGCGGCGGAGGCATTTCGACGTGCGCTGCGGCTCGAGCCGAATAATGCGTGGCTGCTTTTCGAATTTTCCCGGTGCCTTCATTTGCTTGCATTTGTTCGTCGCGACCGTCGACTCGAGCATAGAGCTGCGGCTGCGCTTCGACTAGCAGAAAAGCACGCTGCAAACGACACTGAATTGGTCGAACGGATCGCAGAAACATACCGGCAATTTGGCTATTCGCGACGCGCTGCCAACGCCTACCAGTCGGTCGTCGATCGCATAAGCGATTGTTTTCGATCGTTGATCGGACTTGCTGAGATCGCCCTGGACGAAGGCAAACTCGCGCATGTCGTTCATAATTTTTCAGCTGCCAATCGTATTGCGGGAACTGCTGCTCTTCGTCGATGGACAAGTGCTGAAGCGGAATATTTCTCGAAATTGAGCGAGGACGACGAGTACATGGAACTTGAAGTGAGCCGGCTGAATT
>JBJMGN010000442.1:0-5491 GCA_045807885.1 Pyrinomonadaceae bacterium
TGATCTTCAATCGAAAAGGCGGTCTCCAGATCCATGGCAAGACGGTAAGGGACGAGGATTTTAATGCTTCCATTGACGAAGCTTACCTACTACTGCGAAACCGGCGGCAACTGTTGGGCAGCGATGAAACTAACTTTTCGGTGGTAAACGTCGACGAATTCAACTCCACGATGGACACCGTGACAAACGCGATCGCGCTTGTCGTACTGCCTGTCACGATGATCATTCTGGTGGTCGGCGGCATCGTTGTAATGAACATCATGCTCGTTTCGGTAACTGAACGGACGTTCGAGGTTGGGCTGCGAAAAGCTCTCGGGGCCACGCGGAAACAGATACTGTTTCAGTTCCTGATCGAATCGTCGCTGCTTTGCATAGTCGGTGGGCTCCTTGGTCTGATGCTGTCAGTCGGGGCGACCCAGTTGGTCGGTTACCTACTCGGAATGACGATGACAATAACGGCGTTCTACGTGTTTGTGTCGATTTTCGTCTCCACTTTTATCGGTGTGGTCGCCGGGTTATATCCGGCATGGAAAGCGGGACGGCTCGACCCGATCGTCGCCCTGTCGAAGGCTTAAAATGCGATTTACGACATCCTTACCTTACGAAGTCCTGCGAATGGCCTATGACAGCGTCATATCGCACAAGTTTCGCTCGTTTCTGACAATACTGGGAATTGTCGTAGGCATTCTTACTTTTGTGGTCGTTGCGTCGATACTGACGGGCATGCGGCAAACGATCGTTTCGATGTTCGAGGACTACGGGACAAACAACATCTATCTTTTTCACCTTTCGACAGGGTTCGGTCCGAGCAATCGCGATGAACGTAACCGAAAGCCGCTGACTCTCGACGATGCGAACGCCATCCTCGCTCAGGCCCCGTCGGTGAACGACGTAGCTACCATTGCCATAAACATTGGCTCGTGGGGTACCGGATTCGACGATAACATGATCTACAAGGATAGGAATTATCGCTGGGCCCAGACCGATGGCGTCACAACTAATTACCCCGGCATTAGCAATCTGGTCATGAAGGAAGGGCGTTGGCTGACTGAGATGGACAATTTTGAACGCCGCAATGTTCTGGTAATTGGCGTCAACGCGGTAGAGGCTCTTTTTGACGGCGATTCGACCGAGGCGATCGGCAAATTGATCCGCATGAACGGCGATACATGGGAGATCATCGGCGTGATCGAAAAGCGAAAGGCCGGATTTTTTGGTGAGAACGAGGAAGACAGCAAGATCTTCATGCCCTATCGGACGGCTCGCAAGGTCGCGCCGACACGCGACGCCGTGCTGCACATGGCCCAGGCGAAACCGGGCAAATTGCAGGATGCGGCCCAGGAGATCGAGGGCATTCTGAGGGTGCGTCGCGGAGTAAAAACGGACCAACCGAACGATTTTGACCTCAAGACCGCTGACGATTTTATGAAGCAGTTCGACGGGATGCTCGCGGGTATCGGCCTTGCTGCGATCGCTATTTCGAGCCTCGGGTTGCTCGTGGGCGGGATCGGCGTGATGAACATAATGCTCGTCTCCGTGACCGAACGCACAAAGGAGATCGGAATCCGCAAGGCGATCGGGGCGACTCGGAAAGCGATCGTATTTCAGTTCCTTGCGGAGGCTATGGCGCTGACCTTTCTGGGTGGCGTTATCGGACTTACTTTATCTATCGGCATCTCGAACCTCATCCTGTTGCTGGTTCCGGCACTACCGGCCAAGGTCGAACTGTGGATGATCATCACGTCCCTTACGATCTCGGTACTGATCGGGCTGGTCTTCGGCGTTCTTCCCGCACGAAAAGCGGCAAATCTGGACCCGATCGAGTGTTTAAGATACGAATAGTGACCGCATAAATTGCATAAAGAGCCCGCCATTGAATTGGTCGGGCTTTTTTGATTTTCACGAAGCAGCAATTCAATCGCAGCTGATACGCGTCTTCGGGAAATCGATACCCATGACCTTGCCGTTCTGTGTCCCTTCGATTCTGGCCGTAAAAGAAGTTCCGTTTAGTTTGTAAATGATTCGCTGCGGAAAATCGTGCTCCGGGTTTTCAAAAACGAAGGTGCCTCCCTCAGCGGTCCTTAGCTTGAACGCGGTTTCTTCCTTGTTCGATTTTGGTTTCGCAACGTAGTAAATACCGTCAGGTCGCTGTTCGATGCGAAGAAATTCGAAATCGACGGTCTTGCCACCCTTCACGCTTCGGCCGACGCCGATCATCGACATCCCGGCAGGCTTCAGCCACATTTCGTTGTCCTGCGACCCTTTTTCGTTTCGCTCCCAGCAGCCCGCCAGGCCAGCAAAACTCTCGAGCGTTGCGGTCTGCGCCGGCACCATTACAACGAACCCGAGCGCTATCCAAATAAAAACGCCAGTATATGAGCCCATTTTAAAATCACCTCAAAGATTTGTTTGAAAAACTACGAGTGTGATGATACTTGCGAGGCCTAACCTGAGTATTGTAAAAAACCGACAAGCTAAGCAGTTTCTGTGAACAGTGCCGATATCCGGTGTGTTTCGTTGAAATATTCGAGTGGGCTTTTGCTGCTGAATTCGCGAAAGTCGCGGATCATGTGCGACTGGTCAAAGTAGCCAAAGGAGAGCGCCGTATCCAGCATATTCGCATCTGACGCTCCCTCGATCGTTCGAACTACATTTTGAAATCGGACAATGCGAGCAAACATCTTCGGCGTTAACCCCACACGCTGGCGAAAGCTCCGTTCCAGGCTGCGTTCAGACCGATTCAGAAACTCGGCCAACTTCGAAATCTGCACATTCCCGCGCCTCTCCATGATCAGGTCGATTGCCGACGAGACGCAAAAGTCGGCTTCCGCGTTTTGAGCCGTATTGAGGACGAATTTTTCGAATGCCACAATTCGCGCTTCAAATGTCGGGGCAATATTGATGACTTCTTCAAGCTCCGATCCATTTCGTCCCAATATCGATCCGATATCGAACATTCGGTCCGTCATTTCGTGCACTGAAAATCCGCCGAGCGAAAACGCACCCGCGGGCTTGAATCGTACGCCGAACAGCTTAACTTTGCCGGTGGGGGTGATCGTAATTCTACGGCTGATCTGACCGGCAAAGAGGCTCGCAGGCTGGATCTCGCTTCGACCTTCGTCGATACGTCTGAATCGATCGGAGAGATTGAAAATCAGTTCCGGGCAGCCGTCGGGCAGGATCGTTTCCGGTTCGGCATCGACGCCGTCGTATTCCAGCGACCAGTAACGTTTTATTATCGCGGCGAGCTCCGGCGAGGGCAGCCGTTCCCGGTAGATCATTACGTCAGCTCCACCACTTGTTCAAATTGCGGAACGACGACATTCCAGCCAAAGTGTTCGCGGATATGACCGGCCATTGCTTCAGCGGATTCGGGCTCGCCATGCGTCGTGAAAACCGTTTTTGGTGCCGCCGGCAATCCGTCCAGCCATCGGAGCACGTCTTTCCAGTCCGCATGGGCCGAGAAACCTTCTACCTTTTCAACGTGGCACCGGACCGGCACCTGGTTTTTCATTATCCTTACTTCGTCAGCGCCTTCCTGAACGCGTCGTCCGGTCGTTCCGGCAGCCTGATAGCCGACAAAGATAACCGTCGCATTCGGGTCTGGCAAGATGCGCATCGCATGGTGCAGGACGCGGCCACCGGTCATCATCCCCGACGCAGAAATTATGATCCGCGTGCCGCGCATTTCGTTCACGCGTTTTGATTCGTCGCGTGTTGCCGCCGTCGTCATCGAACCAGTCCGCAACGGATGCTTTTTCTGCGCAAGGATCGAAGCATATTCTTCGTCCTGTTCCTCATGCCAACGGTTGTAGACCTGCGTCGACTGTGCGGCCATCGGCGAATCGACTACAACCGGAAGCACCGGAATTCGCCCTTTGTCTTCGAGGTCGCGCAAAAGATACAGCACCTCCTGAGTCCGCCCGACCGCAAACGCCGGGATCAGGATCGGCCCATTTCGAGGGATCGCCTGATTAATGATCCCTGCCATTTGGTCTTCTGAAGACACGTCACCGTGGAGGCGATCGCCGTACGTCGATTCGACCATCAGGTAATCGCAGGCAGGCGGCTTTGCAGGGTCTTTTACTATCGGCTGGTCGTAATGCCCAAGGTCGCCCGAAAACAGAAACCGCAGGTCTGAGCCATCCGGCTTGCCGCCTTCTATCTCCAGCAGGACGAGACTTGCGCCCATTATGTGGCCGGCGACAAGAAAACTCGCCTTTACGCCTTCGCAAACGTGAACCGGCGTTCCATTATTCGGCACCGGGTGAAGGAGCTTCAGCGTGTCCCTGGCATCGTTTTCGTCGTAAAGGGGTAATGCCGGCGCGTGTGATGTCAGCTGATGCCGGTTGCGATAATCGGCCTCTTCTTCCTGCAGACGTCCCGAATCGGGAAGCAATATCTTTAGAAGGTCGGCCGAGGCCCGCGAAGTGAATATCGGCCCTGTATATCCCAACCTCACGACCCGAGGAAGATAACCGGTATGGTCGATATGCGCGTGAGTTACGATGATCGCATCGATAGAAAGCGGATCGAATGGCGGTTCTGCCCAGTTGCGCTCGCGCAGTTCCTTCAGCCCTTGAAATAATCCGCAATCCACAAGCACCCGTACATCGTTGTGCTCGATCAGATACTTTGAACCGGTAACAGTCCCGACGCCACCCAAAAATGTGATCTGTGCCATTCAGAGAATAGTAATCCGTACAGGTCGAAAAGTGAAAAATACAAATATTTGATCTACAGCAAATTTGCTCTAATAACCTTGATGCTGAGCATTAGATGCAACGGATGTGTCGGCGATCCCTCGAAACCGAATCTTTCATAGAAGCTCTTCGCGTCTTCGTCTTTGGCATGCGTTAGCATTGCACGAAGTCCGCCTATGTTCGCTGCTTGAAGCGTTCGCAGCATCGCGTCACGCAAAAGCCCTTTGCCCAGGCCGCTGCCCTTTTCACGGTTATCAACCGCGAGCCGCGCCAACAGGATCACCGGTATCGGATACTGCGGAAGGTCTTCCTTGATTCGTTCTGAAGCCTCTTCGTGCGAGACCGATCCAAATGCCAGTGTGTAATATCCGACCACTCGAGAGTCTCTTGTCGCCACATATGTTCGCGAGATCTCGCTTTCTTGGTTTTTTAGCGCGTACTTTTTGAGATATTGGTTCAGCGGCGGTTTTCCGCATGCAAAGCCGGTACAGTCATGAGCCTCGGTCAGCAGCACCGGGGCAATGAGCTCTCCCTTATTCATCGAAGACGCTCGGTTCGGTCAGCAGTTTTCTAAGTGCCGGGATCTTTTTCGGCGATGCATCGATCGCTGCAATAAATCGATGCCATTGCTTTTTATCTACAATAAAATTCGCGTCATCGACAACGATCGCCTCGGCAGCCGAAAGTGCATTTTCAAGAATAAAATCGCTTATATTCTTGTTCTCTTTCGCTGCCGCTTTCGCGATCAGCTCTTTTGCCGCGACGGTTGTTCGGAGGTTAAGCCGCTC
>JBJMGN010000443.1:0-5758 GCA_045807885.1 Pyrinomonadaceae bacterium
TCAAATCGGCCGAATCTCACGGGAGATATGAGCAAGCTTGATCTATGGACGTCGACCCGATCGAGCGTTTTCGCAAGCTGGTCGCAACCTGAGAGTCTGGGTTCGGCCGTGAATTCGGATTACGTGGATGCAAACCCAATGCTGGCTTCCGCTGATCGCATGTTGTACTTTGCATCAGCAAGGCCGAACTCGAGCGGGCCTACCAGTAATATGGATATTTATTTTTCGACGCGCACATCCTCGCATAAATGATCGCGTAGTGGCGGTCGTGAATGGATCGTTGGCGATCTTACAATTACTGCCAATTGCCGTGGCTGTTCCAGGTCCGCGCCATGATCGCTTTATAGCGCGGATCTGAACGGACGGGGTCAAGATACGGATTTACCGGCATCTGGCCCGAAAACAGGACGTACCTATCTACGGCCTTGTTCATATATTCAAACGCTCTGTCATAATCGCGGAGCTGGACCGACAATGTCGTAATTTCCTCAAGAAGCCGAGCGCTCTTATTTACATCCTCTACCGTTTTTTCGTCTTCCACTGCTCGTTCAAGCCGTCGCCGAAGAACCCCTGGCCACCCGGTATCGGCGTAAGTCTCACGCCATGCGTTTAGATCCGCTTCGTTTTCTCCGTCCAAGTCTTTGACAATTAGGAACCACTTGAAAGCATTCTCGAAGTCGCCTTTCATTTCATAGGCCATATAGACAAAGCTAGTTTGCTCGGCTTCGCGAACCAGGTCATAAGCCTTGATCGACTGATCGATCGCCTTGTCCCACCTACGAGCAAAGAAAAGCGCCCTTCCAATCAGCTTCTCATTAAAAGGATTGTTTGGGTCGAGTTCTTGCGCTTTCGTAAGATGATCAAGCGCTTCATCAAATCTTTTTTCGTTAACAATATTGACCGCATAAAACCTTCGGACATTCGCAGAGTCGGGTGAAGTTTCGAGGGCCCGCTGGTAATACTTGTGCCCCGCTTCGATATCCCAGGTGCATAGCATCTGGTTCGTGGCTAAGAATACCATCGCATCTCCGGAGGTTGGATCTAGCTCCAAAGCCTTCTCTTCAGCCGCCCGCGCCGGACCGCATAGTTCTCCCCGCGCGCCGCCATTCGTAAGTTTGGTCTGTATGGCATGGGCCAGGCCCATGTAGGCCATCGCGTAATTAGGGTCGAGCCTGATCGCGTTATTAAACTCGTCAATCCCTTTTTCGGCGTCCTCGACGGTCCTTTTGTTGGACAAGATCATTCCCTGAAGATAGCTTCGCCATGCCTCCTCAATCGCGGTTCCGCGATCGATCTCTGCAAGATTCAGCTTTGCAAGAAGGTTGGGCACTATCTTGGCAGCGACGCTAGACCCCAAAGCATAGATATCAGTGTTGCCGAATTCGTATTTGAACGGCTTATCGACGACCAGTCCCGTCTTTACGTTGTAAAGGTACGATGTAACCAGCAGCCGACCATTGTGCACTAGATAGGTCGAGTCAAGCACATAATCCGTGTCGCGTTCATTACCGATCGCGATCGGGTCCTGCGTTATATCCGTATATCTCCGCATCAGCGCAAGAGGCCGAACACTCAGGTTCTTTGATTCATCGAGATAGGTTATGACCGCATTGGCGAATGCCAGCTCGTACGTAAGATCGCGCTCGCCTGCATTTATGGGACGAAAAGGAAGGACTGCTATTGAGGGAAGCGGCTGCTTCTTTGCGGCCGTGGTGCCGGTGTTGTTTCGCCAGACGGCGAATGCCGCGACAAGACCGATCACGACCGCGATAGCAAGACCCGCTAACAGCCAACGCGACGCACCTTTCTTATCGCCGATCTGGGCTGCGACCGGTTGAATGTCAACGGACGTACGAGCGTCAAGCCGGTCGGGCCAAAATTCCTCCGAGCCATCGGTTGCGAAATTCTCCGAATTTTCTCGCGGCGCCAAGACCTTTTCGACCTCCGCGACAAAGCGGTAGCCCTTCGTGGGTACGGTCTCGATAAACTTGCTGCCGTTTTCATCTTCGCCGAGCGTCTTTCGTATCGTGTGAACAAGCCGTGCAAGATTCGCTTCCTCTACAAAGGATTCCGCCCAGATCGTTTCCATCAACTCTTCTTTCGACACCAGATGGCCGTTGTTGTCGATCAGCAGCGTAAGCACGTCAAAAGCTTTCGGGGTCAGAGAAACCAGCCGATCGCCGTCAAAGAGTTGTCGCTCAATGGGTTTTAGTGTGAACGATTTGAACCGGTAGGAGTGTATCTCTTCAGGTTTCATAGGGGAATGCGAGATATTAAGGAGCAAATCACGAGAATTTTCCAAAGACATTTCAAGGCCTCCGACATTAATTTCGTTCCCGAAGGAAGATATCGCCGGTTGCTGTTGACGCTCGTTGAATTCCCTGGATGGATTTCAGCTGGATTATATAGCAATCGGCGTCCCAAGCAAACCAATTAATAGTAAGGAGACCAAAGAGATGACCACCATATTCCGAAAGATCAGGGGACTTATTTGCGCGTTGGCTGCGATCTCGATCGTGATGCTGACAATGATTCCGGTGCAGGCGAAGTCAACGACGCGGCGGGTTCGGACGAAGAGGGCCGTCGTTGTTGCGAGCGACGCCGTATTGCTTCAATGGAACGAGACCGCAACGGACGCGACACTTGGAAATCCACCGTTCCCTTCGGCCCGGTGGATGGCTATAGTACAGCTCGCGGCTTTCGAGGCGGTAAATTCGATCACCGGCAAGTATGAGCCCTATCTTGGCACCGTCACCGCTTCGCCGGACGCATCGGCCGCCGCGGCCGCTGCACAGGCAACCTACCGGGCACTTAAGTTGCTAAATTTGGGCGCGACCTTAAATCCGAGTTTGGAAGCCAGGCTGGCCGCCACACTAAGCACCATTCCCGACGGCCAGAGCAAGACCGACGGGATCGCCGCAGGCGACGCTGCGGCTAACGCGATGGTTGCGGACAGGGCCAGCGATCAAGTTACGGGCCCCCTATTTATCCCATCGGCAACTCCGGGACTGCCCTATGAATGGCAGATCACACCCGGCTGTGCCGGCGGCGTATTTAAGCATTGGTCGGTCCTGCGGCCGTTCGGCATCGCAAGCCCTTCGCAGTTTCGGTCTGATCCTCCTCCCGCCCTTGACTCAGGCCTCTATGCCCAGGACCTGAATGAAGTAAGGGCATACGGCGATACGGCCAGCTTAGTCCGCGAGGACTGGCAGACCAATGTCGCAAAGCTCTATCAGACTGCCCCTGGTCAATATACATGGAACGAGACCGCGCGCCAGATAGCCGCGACACGGAATGACGAGATCACCGACACGGCACGCACGCTTGCCTTGATGAACATGGCACTTAACGATGCCTATATATCCGGGTTCGAGACAAAATACTACTACAACACTTGGCGACCAGTGACCTCGATCCTGCGGGCCGATGAGGACGGCAACAAGAGGACGACGGCGGGGCCGTTCACGCCGCTTATGGCTACACCCTGTTTTCCTAGCTATCCGTCAAACCACGGCACAGGAAGCGGAGCGGCACGCACCGTACTCGTAAGGGCATACGGTAGGTTTGGACATGACATCACCGTCGATACTCCGACGAATGTCGGCCTCACATCGCTCCACTATACAGACCTCAGGGACATGACTGACGAGATAGCCAATGCTCGCATCTGGGCCGGGCTCCATTACCGCTACGATCAGGATGCCGCCGAAGTTCAAGGTCACGCCGTTGGCCAGTACGTCTACAACAACAGTCTTAAGAAATCCGGACGCGAATGATCCGCAATCCCCAGCGGATCAGGGTACCGCAACTTATTTTGCGGTACCCATGCCCGGATCAACATTTCTCTGAAATCTTGACCTCTGTCGAAGACCGTCGCGCTAGCTAATGGCCGGACAATATCGTTCGATCACATAAATTTGTTCAATCACTTGAAAAGGAGACCAAATAGATGAACAGCATATTCAGAAAAACAAAGGGACTTATTTGCGTGTTGGCAGCGATCGCGATCGCAATGCTGACTTTTATTCCGTCAACGGCGCAAGTGCGGGGGAAGGAATCAAATGATTTCGGCAATGATGCCGTTGTCCGCGAATGGCTGGAGATCCCGAACGTCTGGAACGCCGCTGCAAAAGGCAAGGTGCCGTTCCACGCTCTTATGTCCGGCAGCGCGGCATTCACCAGCGCGACCACCGTTGAATTCCATACCACGGGTTACGTAACCGACCTGTTTAGATTCACCACCAGCGGGATCGCATTCCTGGAGCCGCCCACAGGAAAATGCCCGGGAGTCAATAACGGCATTCCGAACATTCACATCGAGACGCTGACCGCAGCCAGCGGCGACGAGCTCGTGATCCAAATGGTTAACGTGGCCTGCCCTACCGGCCCCTTCACCTTCCACGGGAAAGGCAATTGGACGGTCCTCAGCGGTACCGGAAGATTTCAGAACGTGACCGGCTTGGGAACAAACGAGGGAGGCGCGGACTTCGAGGGCGGTACTTTCGTGATGGCCTTCAACGGAACCCTCACGTTTCAGTAAACGAAGACAGTCTTCTCCCCGTGAAACGGCCCAGGCATCGGGCTCGACAACAGCAGTCGCTAAAAGGAGTAACAAAAATGAGTGGTCAACAAAACTACAAACGGATCCGGAACGCTGCCTTATGTTTATCGGCAATTTTCTGCTTGTTGATCTTTGGTGCCCGGGAAATATCCGCTGCGGCCGGCGATCTCGACCCCACATTCGGTATCGAAGGAAAGCTCACCGACGGCGTGTTTCCCGACGGCAATGCCCTGCGTGACACCGCGATCCAGTCGGATGGCAAGATAGTCGCCGTAGGCGACGCCGGCCCGTATTTCGCGGTCGTGCGATACAACTCAGACGGCTCTCCAGACACAACTTTTGGCGGAACGGGGAAAGTGACCACCGGTTTTTTCAACCGCGATCAAAAATCTCTTTCCGTTGCCATTCAAGCGGACGGCAAAATCGTTGCCGCGGGTTATGCTTCTTTTCTCGATGAATATGACAACATTTGGGTTGTTTTCGCCTTAGCACGCTACAAGACGGACGGCTCGCTCGACACCTCGTTCGACGGTGACGGCATTGTGACCACGTTATTTTTCCCTTTCGGCGGCGTTCCATATGAGGTTGCATACGACGTTGTAATTCAGCCCGACGGGAAAATCGTAGCGGCGGGCGACGCTGAGGGCAGCTTTGGGGTTGTCCGTTACAACGCGGACGGATCGCTCGATGCCTCGTTCGACGGCGACGGAATTGTGACTACGCTGATTGGTTCCGGCGCAGGTCGCGCCGCAGCCGTCGCCATTCAATCGGATGGGAAGATAGTCGCCGCGGGCTCCAGTCTTGTCTCTTTCGGGTACCTCGACTTCGCAGCTGTTCGTTACAACACCAACGGCTCGCTCGATACCTCGTTCGATGGCGACGGCATCGTGACCACAATGTATTCAGCGGGAGAGGACTTTGCTCAAGATGTCGCCATCCAGGCCGATGGGAAGATCGTCGTTGGCGGCTGCACTTCCCAGGGCTTCGACTTCGATTGCGATCAGTTTGCCCTCGCCCGTTACAATGCGAATGGCTCGCTCGATACTACTTTCGATTCAGACGGCAAGGTAACGACCTTTATTTTTGGAGGCATGTATGAAACCTACCTAAATTCCGTCTCTATCCAGCCAGACGGAAAGATCGTCGCGGCCGGTCACGGCCTTGTTAACGGAATCAGGCCGAACAATGACTTTGCCC
>JBJMGN010000444.1:0-4070 GCA_045807885.1 Pyrinomonadaceae bacterium
CGGTTTGAGAAGTGTTTCGACGGTGCCGGCCGGCAGTTTGTCGAAGGCGCTGTTCACCGGTGCGAAAACCGTGAAAGGGCCTTTGCTCTTCAGCATATCGACCAAACCAGCTGCCTTTACGGCCGCAACCAAAGTAGTATGGTCTGCGGAATTCACAGCGTTGTCGACGATGTCCTTTGTTTTGTACATCGCTGCTCCGCCGACCATCGGGTTTTCATCCCTCATTCCCATCATCTGCGCTGAAATGTTTGACGCGCCAATGATTGCCAAAACTGCAGACGCAAAAATACCTATGAATAATCTTTTCATTACTCCCTCCGTTTCTGAATTTATTTCTGATCAGGGACGTTTTCCCTATGGATGTAGATTCGCGTAGGGTGGTCTGGCGGATTCAATTGAGCGTAAATTTATTTGAAAACGCAAAATGATCATTTTCGTAAGTCGTTCAGTTTTTCCTTGATCAAGCCGTATCCGAAGCCAAGCCGCATAAGGTGGTCGTAAAATTTCTTTTCGTCCTCGCGAGTAGCCGGAATTCCTTTCAAACGGATCCGTTTTTCAATTGCAACGTCGATCAATTCTTCTTCAGGATGCTTTTCGAACGCGGACACAATAGCTCGGTCGACTGTTTCACGATCAAGCTTTTTCTGCGACATCGCCTGCTGCAGTCGCCGTTTACCCTGCGGCTTTTGTCGAAGCTTCGAAACCGCTGTATCGCGAGCGAACTGTTCGTCATCGAGATAATTATATTCTTTCAGCTTTTCTATTACGGCCTCTACGATCTCCTCATTGGTCCATAGTTTTTCGAGCAGACGCTCGCGCAATTCGGCGACGGACCGCGGTTTCGCAGCAAGCAATCTTACGGCACGATTCATTGTTCGCTCACGCGAACGACCTGGGTCCTTTACGAAGCGTTCGCGCTGTTCGTTTGGATCAATACGTTTTCGCCACATTGATATACTGAATATCATAGGAAGAATGGTGGACATAGACGAACTCAAGGAGATAGAGGCAAATCTTACGGATGAGGATAAACGTGCGAATGCGGTAAGGCTCGCATTCGATGGCGACCGCGAGCGGTTTCAAGAGTTTTGCCGAGTGTTGGAAGAAAATATACCGCCAAAAACGGCGGCAGTCCTCGGTGGAAGTTCGATAACCGGCCATAGCTTCAAGGAAGGCAAGCCCTTTGATGATGAGGGGCCTTTGACGAGCGATCTCGATATCACACTTGTTGGACCCGAGGCAATCGAATATTTTTCGCTCGAAGGGTTTTGGATTCCGGGTATCCATTCACACCCGGTAAAAGAAGGTGATGACGATATCGGTGGCCCTAAACTTAAAAAACTGCGACATAAATTGTCGGCGATCGCGGGCGGGCGGCCAGTAACAATCCAGGCTTCGCGAGACTTTTATTATCGAATGCGAGAAGAGTGGCTCGGGCAGCCGTATTTGACGCTTGTTGGAAAGGTCGACGACGAGTAATGACCTTGCGAACGATGAGCTACAACATCCGCTTCGGCGGTGTAGGCCGGGAAGAGCGGTTGGCGGAAGTAATTCGTCAATGTAAACCTGATATCGTTGTACTCCAGGAGGCAACAAAGCCTGAAGTGGTCGAGCGCCTAGCAGGTCTTTGCGAAATGCCTCATTGGGGCGCAAAACGTAGTCATTCGGTGGCGTTTATAAGCCGCGTAGAGGTCAGGCATTGCGAGTGGCACTACCACCGGGACTTGCAACGAGCCTTTATGGAAATAGAACTCGATGCAGTTAGAATCTACGGAATTCACCTCAGGGCAACGCACTCGAATTACACGGAGCGGGGAAGGATGCGAGAGGTCCGGGCGTTGCTCGCCGGAATCAAAGAAAAGAGTGGAGATTTTCACGTGCTGGTTGGTGATTTTAATACGCTCGCGCCGGGTGAGCTTTTAAACATGCAAAAACTTCCATGGCGTTACAGAATCCTCGCGATGCTGCTCGGTGGACGGGTAACGTACCGTACGATCCAAATCATGATAGATGCAGGCTATGTTGATAGTTACAGGCACTTGCACACGGATCACGGTTTCACGTTTCCAGCATGGGACCCGCACGTTAGATTGGATTATTTATTCACGCCAAAACGGTTCGCTGAACGCATTTTGAATTGTAACGTTGTGACGGATATCAAAGAACCTGCGCGAGCAACGGATCACTTGCCGTTGCTTGCGGAAATCACCACGGAATAAATGGACGGCCTTCTCATCATCGATAAGCCTGTGGGACTCACTTCGCACGATGTTGTTGATCGCCTCCGCAAGGCCTTAAAAACAAAAAAGGTTGGGCACACGGGAACGCTCGATCCGTTTGCGACCGGCGTGCTCGTGATGTTGATCGGAAAGGCAACGCGACTTGCGCAGTTTGTAGACCAGGATGAGAAGGAATACGAGGCCGAGGTTCGCTGTGGTTTTGAGACTGATACAGGCGATCGGACCGGAAGTCCAAAGACCAACGTCCAAGGCCCGGTGGGCGTAACGACAGAGGATATTGAACGCGTGCTGCCGCAATTTCGCGGTGAGATCGAGCAAATTCCTACGATGTACTCAGCCAAGAAAGTTGCCGGCAAAAAACTTTACGTGCATGCGCGCAAAGGTGTGGAGATCGAACGAGACGCAATAAAGATCACCGTTGAAAAACTTGAAGTAGTCGGTCCGATCAATAACGGTGATTCCTTACCTGGCTTTCGAATTCGCGTTGTTTGCTCGGCCGGAACATACATAAGAACATTGGCGGAAAGTATCGGCCACGCTATTGGAGTGGGTGCGCATCTTGTCGAGCTACGGCGGACACGAGCAGGGAAATTCAGACTGGACGCCGCGACGACGCTGGACCATTTAGAACAATCCGAAGATCCAAACGTTTTTCTAATTCCCTTGAACGAGGTTGTTGGGACTCTTAAAGGAATTGATCTCGAACAGAGCCGTGTCAAAAAAACAATTGAAGGGCTATCCACGCGGGTCGAAGTGGATGGTCTGAGTGAAGGTGAAGCTGTAAAAATGCTCGCGCCAAACGGCGAAATTATCGCCATCGGTACATTCGATTCGGCAGAAAACTGCGTTCGGCCGAAAATAGTTTTGGTATAAAATATTGGTGTAATGAAGAAGCGAAACCTTGCAATGGCGATCGGCGGCGGCATCGGGGCGGCGGTAGCTGTGAAGATGTTAACGCGCGCGAAAACGGTTGAATGGGTTCGTATCGCCGATCAGGTGCCACATTCAGATCATTCGCACTTTGTAAACGTTGACGGCGTGCGGCTGCATTATCAGGAATTTGGCGAAACTTCGAAACCGCCGATCATTTTGATCCACGGTTACACGGCGTCGCTATTCGTTTGGCACAGGGTCGCGCCGCTGCTGGCGGACGCGGGCTTTCATGTTATCGCCGTGGACCTGGTCGGATTTGGTTATTCATCGAAACCGCGATGGTTCGAATACACCATCGGCGCGCAGGCGCGGATGATCTCGCGGTTTATGCAGCGAGTTGGCATTGGGCGAGCGACAGTTGTCGGCAGTTCGTACGGCGGCGCGGTTGGGATGACCTTGGCACTTGATTATTCTGCAAGCATCGAGAAATTGGTATTGATCGATACCGTATGCAATGACGAGGTGCTCCGACATCCGCTTTTGAGGTTAGTGTCGGTGCCGGCCGTCGGCGAAGCGATCACGCCGTTTATTATTGATTCGCGAGCGCTAATGCGCCGCCGGATGCGAAACACGCTCGCTAAGCCGAATCACGACCTCATTGATGCGAGCCGCGTCGCCAATGTGCTGCGGCCGCTGATGGCTGCGGACGCACATCATTCGCTGCTTGCGACCTCGCGAAACTGGCGTGCAAAACGCCTCGAAATGGATGCTCACCTGATCGAACAGCCGACGCTGATCATCTGGGGAGAAGACGACAAGGTCGTCGGAATCCACAACGGATACTGCCTGCATGACAAGATACTCCACTCGCGCTTCGTCGTGCTCCGGGATTGCGGGCATGTTCCGGCAGAAGAAAAGAGCGAGACCGTTTCCGAGCTAATAGCCGAATTTTGCCAT
>JBJMGN010000445.1:0-5769 GCA_045807885.1 Pyrinomonadaceae bacterium
GGGTGTGTTCGACACGGCAATAAATCCTGTCGGCAGCGCGGGAAAGCTTGTTCCAAGCGAAGGCAGATTGGCTACGAACCCATTAGCAAACGTTCCGCCGGCACCGTTCGGGCAGCCGCCGACCATCTGACACTGGACAACTACGTCAGGCCTCACAACAAGTACCTCGAGTGGCACTCCGCTTCGGGCATTAAAAATGCCGCCGACTTCCCAATCGCCAAGGAACGCGTTCCCTACAGTTCCGAGGTCGTGACTTCGTCCCTTTCCGAACGGCAGATCATAGAGCGCGCTCAAGTTAAAAGTATGACGAACGTCGAAATTGTTTCGTCCGCGGTCGGCCTCGAAATTATTAAGCTGTGCCGATGTGCGTGCCTCGTTCGAACCTGCGCTTGTACCCTCGCTGCTGGCGAAAGTGTATTGCATGTTCATCGTCAGGCCGCGCGAAAAGCTTCGCTGCAGCGAAACTTGCAGGGCGTTGTAACGGTCGTCGCCACCGCTGGTCTTGTAGTCGATCTCGGCATACGGGTTTTGGACCGTCGTTCCGTTGACGATGCTAAACTCCCGCACGGTCGTCACGCCGATCACCTGACCGCCTGCGTTTGTCCTGTTCACGACACCAAAGCCGGCCGGAATATTTGAACCATTCGGTATCGTAGTTTGACCTGGAAGAATAAGGTTCGCAACGCTTCTTAGGAACAGGTTCCGTCCCTGGCTGCCGACATAAGCGACCGTCGATGTCATGTGGTAAGGCAGCTGCTGCTGCCACGAGAACGTGTACTGATATATCCGTTCCGGTATCTCGTAATTGCTCGAGTATGCTCTCGGCTGATAGCTGCGATTGTTTGGGTTGGCGTTAAAGTTCGCAATTATCGCATTGATATTCGCGGGAAATGCCAACAGAGCACCGCTTGTAACCGTGGAACTTATACGATCGCTTTCGATCGGCTGGATCTGATCTTCGGTCTGACCCGGGCCGTAATAGATGCCGAAACCGCCGCGGAAAACGGTTTTACCCCCAGCGAAAAATCCGTCGCCAGCTTGGTTTGGTGACCATGTAAGCGCGATGCGAGGGCCGAAATTCGTTTTGGACGACAGATATGCAGCCTCACTCGACGGACGAATCACGCCAGTGTCGATGTTGAACAAGACCTGCCCTTCGTTTCGCTCGCGAAGCGGAGTGTAATATTCGTATCGCAGTCCATAGCTGAGCGTTAGCCCGGGCCGAATTCGCCATTCGTCCTGTCCGTAACCAATGTAGTATTCCTGTTTCGCGAGCCTTTCGCCGATCAACCCATTATTGAATGGGCTCGGTGCACTCAAGTCGCCAAGGTACTGAACCGAGGTCAATGAATTCGAAAGGAACGACGAAAGATTGGAAAACGTGTACGTCGTTCCGCCTAGACGATCTGTGTACATTCTTATTAATCTGATCTCACCGCCGAATTTGAAATTGTGGTTGCCGCGGAGCACGCTGAGGCTGTCGATAAACCCGATCGAGTATGGTGTGTATGGCTGACCCCGGCCGTTGGTCGCACTGTTCGCACGAACCAGACCGCCGGGAATCGAGATGCCCGACGAAGTACCTTGACCGGCGATTCCCGTGTTAGCTACGCTGCCGGAAATGTTCAAGATAAGGTTTGAGAAATCTAGTCCATTGACGACCGGCGCCGAGCCGCCAATTCGCGTTCGCGCGCCGTTGTATCCGATCTTGAATTCATTTATCAGCGAACCGTCTGCTTTCAGGATCGACTGCCACCCCAAAATTCCGTTTTGCGGAACAGCTGAGATCGATACCACACGGCCGGAAATACCTTCGGGTGCGACGTCGGTTCCCTGATCGCGGAAAAACCGGAAGTAGACCTTATTCATTGGGTTTACTGCATAGTCGATCCGGAACGCGGCTGCTTTTTCATCGGTCTTTTCAAGGTTCTGCAGCTGCAATATTTCGAATCCGGCAGTTGCCGACGCATTCGGTATCACAACGGCATCCGATGATCGAAAGGCCGTAATATACGGTTGGATCAGCGGATTGACCGGCGTCCCGTTCGGATTTTGCGCCGTCACGGAACCGGGAATTATCGCACCCGGAAGCGCAAGGCTCAGGCTCGGTGCGGCTTCGACGAAGTTCAGTCCAAAACGTCCGCGATATTGCTCGTAACTAAAAAAGAAGAAAAGCTTCTCCTTAATGATGGGTCCGCCGACCGATCCACCGAACTGGTCGAGTGACAATGGGCTCTTCGGAATTCCGGGTGTTATGTTGTCGAAGAAATTTCTTGAATCAAGTGCGTCGCGGCGCAAAAACTCAAACGCCGACCCATGAAATTTGTTCGTACCGGATTTCGTTACGACACTGACCTGACCGCCTGTCCCTGTACCGAACTCGGCCGGGAAGTTGCTTGAATCGACACGAAATTCCTGCACGTTTTCCAGACTCGATTGAAGCCGGAACGGCGACGGGACCTCACCATTCAGATTGCCTGGGCTGGAGTCGATAACAGCAGTTCCTTCGACGCCGTCATAGCGGATCACGTTTTGATTGTTGGCACGGCCTGAAAACCTGATGTCCGAGAAAGTTCCTGTGCCGCTGTTGACACCGCCCGGGGCCTGAAGATAAAGCTGTGAAAGTTGACGGCCATTAACCGGCAGGCCCTCGACCTCACGAGCATTCACGTTGGCGCTCATCGCTGCCGAACTTACGTTGGTCAGCGACTCCTCGCCCGAAACGATATCGACCTGCGCAGATACCCCCTGGGCGCCAAGCGGGATATTCACCTCTAGACGCTGGCCGACCAACAGGTCAAGATCTCGCCTTGTCACTGCCTCAAAATTTGCTGCACTTGCGGTGATAGAGTATTTGGCCGGCTTTAATGCGGTCACGAGAAAAGTTCCGTCACTGCCGGCCATTGTGGTTCTGACTTCACCAGTTGCCTCGTTTATGACCTTTACGGCCGCACCGGGTACGATGGCACCGTTTGCGTCCGTCACTGTTCCTGCGAGCCGCCCTTGGTCGGCCTGGGCCTGGATGATCGTCACGGAAATAAAAACTATCGTAAAAATTGCCGAAATTGCTTTTGCAATCGTTTTGAATTTCATTTTTGGTCCTCGCGATATCTCGAAAAATGATGAACGACGGCCTCAAATAGAGCTGTCTCTATGTGACCGCCTTGGTCGTTGTCATTTTGAATTCGTTGCTGCAAGAAGCAGGTTATTTTTGCGAGGTTACGCAGAGGTGAAGGAGGTGTTAAATGAGTGTTAAATCATGATGAAGCAAAGGCTTCGAACACAATGCTCAAAGCCCATTATGCGAACAATAGTTGCTTGATCTACTGCTTGATCCAGGTTAGGTCAAAACCGATCCCTTTCCAGCGGATCTCCTTGAATTTTCCGCCTGCGTCGCGAATAAAGCACGCCTCACCGTAAAATCGGTAATCGAAAAAACAGTCCGGGCGGATCGGGTAAAGCTTGATATCCGAAGCGAAAAGATAACCGTTCTTTAGCGTAACATCGGTTTCGCCGCCGTTATCGGAACGCTTGAAATGGCCGAGGAATTCGTTCAGATCCTTGTTCGGGTTCGGGATGATCTTTGGAAAAGAGATCGTCTTCGCAGTAAGTTCCTTACCTTGCATTATTTCCTGAACGCCTTGGGAGATCAGGTCGAAGGCACCCGCCAGGTTCGACAGGATGACATAGCCATATTTATTGTTCTTTTCGATCTCCAGCGCAGACCGATGACCGTTAGTGCTCCCGGTGGAAACGAACGTGGCACTGCCAACCAGCGAAGTTTTCGCGTTTTCTCCATATCTCCCGGCAATGAGAGCCTGACCAAATTTGTGTAGATCACTGGCCGTGCCAAAGACCGAACCCGCACCGACGAGGAACGAATAATCTTTTAGTGGTACGTTGATTAAACCTTCCGGCGTGAAAAAATAATCCTGCGCGCGGCGTTCCATAACTGGTTCCGCGGAAAATGTGAGCGAGTCCGTCATCCCCGCCGGATCGAAGACGTATTCCTGCAATAGTTGCGAGTACGTTTTGCCAGAGGCGATCTCCAGCGCGCGTGCAAGCACCGCGTAACCGGCGGAACTGTAAAGACGCTGTGTTCCCGGTTCGAAGGCCAATTTCGCGAGCTTTACCTTTTCGATGAATTCTGCGGACGTATAAGGTACTGCCTCTGCCTCCGGCGGCATTACACGATGCGGAATGCCCGAGCGATGTGAGGCGATCATCTCGATCGTTATTTTTTCGCCATTCGGAAAATCAGGAATGTATTTCGAAATCTTGTCGGTTGCCGCCATCTTGCCTGCTTCGATCAGCCGATTCAGGATGACGGCGGTCATTGGTTTCGTGATCGAAGCGATCCCAATTCGGGTGTCTAATTGATTCGACACCTTATGTTCAGCATTCGCCAGGCCAAAGGCCTTTTCATAGATCACCTTGCCGTTTTCGCTCGCCACGATAACGCCGCCGAACTGTCCCGCTTTTACGAATTGGCTAACAAACTCATCGACCTTTTTCGCCTTGTTCGATTGGCCTGTAACAAACTGGGTAACGACAACAAAAAATAGAAGGGAAATAAGTAAGACTGGTATTTTATGAAACACGTTTTTAAACCTCGGCAAAAAAGTTCGAAACGGCGTCCACAGACACCGTGCGGTTTTTACCATATCAGTTGTTACGTTTGAATGTCTTGACGCGGAAGAGCGCGTTTGAACAAGATTAGCGCGGTTTGAAGACGCGTCGAAATTCGGAGGGTGTCATGCCCGTTGCCCGCTTAAAAGACCGGGTCAAATGTGTTTGGTCCGCAAAGCCGGTTTCAAGGGCGATCTCTACCAGAGGCGTGTTCGAATTGACGATCCGTTTTTGAACCTCATCGATTCTTATCCGCCGGACGTATTCGCCCGCCGTGCAATTTTCAAGTTGCCTGAAAACGCGTGCCATATGCGTTGGATGTACGCCGGCCGCGTTCGCCAGTTCGGTGAGCCCAGGCGGTTCCTGATAATTTTCTTGCAGGTATTCTTTGACACGCGCGAGCCACTTCGGAGACTTGCGTTCGTTTCGACTCAGGTCTTCGCGCGAGGCGGCGATTAACAATTCGGTCGCAATACTTTCGAGAGCCAACTCCGAATAAATGTCTCGCTCATTGAATTCGGAGTACATTCGCGCTGCCAACGACAGCGAAGAAGTTTGACCCAGCAGTGCCGGTGCATCCAGACCGCCGCCGTATTCACGAACTCGACTGAGCCCGGTGAAATCTATCTCAACGAGGAAATGCCGGCCGGTCGAATGATGCACCTCTGCGTGGCTGACGTCAGCCGGATAGTAAACAAGCACTGACGGCACGCGCGAAAACTGCCGCGAGCCGATTCGTTCCTGATAATCGCCCGCCAATACCAAACAGAAATGCGCGAATTCGTGTGAATGGTTGGGCAGTCTGGTTTGGGGTGAATAAGATTTTTCGGTGAACCGAAAAGAATTTGCGGCAAATTCTTTCGCAGTCGTGCCGTAGAACTCGCCGGCCTTCAATTTCATACTTTTAATATGCGGGGATCGATCCAAAGTTCGACAGCTGTATGATGGCCTTTATCATTCGGCGGATGCTCGCCCGGACTTACTTTATCAGAAGTGCGGCCGCAGCTTCACCGGTTTCGATGGCCCCTTCGATAAACCCTCCGCGATTCTCAGTCATACCAGATCATTTATTTGAGATACGGCGCCACGTTATTCGCTATAGCTCTAAACTCGGTCTCTGTGAACGGCAAGCGGCGGAAT
>JBJMGN010000446.1:0-12174 GCA_045807885.1 Pyrinomonadaceae bacterium
CGAACGAAAACGCTGGTCATGATATGTGACTACGAAATTCTCGCCAAGATAGCCGTCCAGCTCTTTTGTAACAAAATTTGCTGGGCCAGTTTCCCCTGGCTTGATGCCATGAACGACGAAATAAAAGTGCGTAGGGAATGCTTCAACTTTCGGCTGGTTGCGCGTCTCGAAGCAGTCTTCAACAGTAAGCGGATGAAAATGGAAAACCTCGAGCATTAAGCGTCGCGCTTCTTCGATCTGTTCAGGGTGTTCGCCTAAAAGGTCGACCCAGATAACTGACTCTTTTTCCCGCAGCAAAGCCGGCAATTCAGAAGCAGAAAATCCCTCTTCAACTTTCTCCGCACCGTGCCTGTAAACGAATATCTCCATTTGGATTTCCGTTGGCGATTATACAGAAGTACATAGCGGAATCAACCGCGAGCCGGTTCGATTTGCCGGTCGACCGAAACGACTCGCAAATCCGGCGCTTCTACAACTATTTTGGCCACCCATCGGCCATCATCTTCTGCTTGCAATTTCCGCTAAAACATGGCAAGGTAACAGAGTTAATCCTACTCTCGCGTCCGATAGTTACGACGCGCTTCGTCTTGAACGGTTTTTGGATAAGTCAGAGAGCAGGTCATTAGTTAGAAAACCAGAAGTAGCTCTCAGTAGTTAGTGAGTATCCGAAACCCGGCAATCCTTCTTAAAAGCGAAAGATAACGCCCCGTTTCCAACTTCGCAGACACCCCGAATGAACGGGAAAGGATAAATATCAAAATGAAACTTTACGTAGGAAATCTTTCGTTCAACACGACCAATCAGGATCTTAACGAACTTTTCGGAACTGTCGGTACAGTTCAGTCGTCGAACATCATCGAAGATCGCGAAACTGGCCGCTCGCGCGGATTCGGCTTTGTCGAAATGTCGTCGCAGGCCGAAGGTCAGGAAGCGATCGCTCAGCTCGACGGCAAAGAGGTTGACGGCCGCACCCTGAAGGTTAACGAAGCTAAGCCGCAGACAGATCGCAATGGCGGCGGTGGAGGCGGCGGTCGTGGCGGTCGCGGTGGCAATCGCGGCGGTGGCGGCGGTTATGGCGGCGGTGGCTACGGCGGTGGCGGCGGTCGTGGCTGGTAAGAACGACGATTCAAATGATACAAATGCCTCGGGAGTTTTTCCGGGGCATTTTTGTTTGCCCGGACTGTAGATCTCTCGTTCTCATACCAGCTTCCGCATTGCAAATCCGTCGGTTCGAATGGAAAATAACTGCAGATGTCCAAACCCGATGCGGAAGTGACTATTCGCGTTTCCAACATTACAAAGCAATTTGGTGAATTTACTGCGGTCGAGGACCTTAGTTTTGATGTTTGCGCGGGTCGCGTTTTTGGCTTCCTGGGCCCTAACGGAGCCGGTAAGACGACGACTATCAGAATGATCGTCGGAATAACCGAGCCCGATCAGGGCACAATCGAACTCAACGGTGAACGGATCTCGTATCACTTACAGAATCGCATCGGATATCTTCCGGAAGAACGGGGCCTCTATAAGAAAATGAGGGTTGTGGATCAGCTTCGTTATTTTGCGGCGTTGAAAGGTGTAAGCTCTGCGGAAGCCGACGGGCGAATAGATACGTGGCTCGGCCGGATGCAACTTTCCGAATGGAAAAGGAAAAGGACGACGGATCTCTCCAAGGGGATGCAGCAGAAAATACAGTTCGTCGCCACCGTGCTTCATGATCCGGATGTTTTGATATTAGATGAACCATTTTCCGGCCTTGATCCGATCAATGTCGAATTTTTGATGGATGTGATCGACGAATACAAAACCGCCGAGAAGACGATCATATTTTCTACACATCTAATGGAAACGGCCGAAAAGCTTTGCAAGGACATTCTGTTAATTAACAAGGCGCGCAAAGTGCTCAGCGGCAGCCTGAGAGAAATAAAAGAAGGCTTCGGAAAAGACCTCGTAGCATTGCGCGGTTCGAATTTCGGCCCGGTTCTGGAAGACAAATCGCTGGTAAGTAAGTTCGTTTCAAATGCCGACGAGACAGAGGTGCAGTTAGCGAACGGCTCATCGTCGAGAGTGCTGCTTCAGAAGTTGGTCGAATACGGAGCGGCGATTACCAAATTTGAAGAGATCGAGCCGAGCCTCAACGATATTTTCATTGAAAAAGTGAAGGGAGCCGATGCGTAAATTCCTCGCGGTCGTAAAATACGAATACCGAAAAGTCGTATTGAAATGGTCTTTTCTAATCGGCACCCTTTTGATGCCGTTGATCGCGGTGCTGATCTCGCTGGTCCCGTTGCTCATTTTCTCGATTAAGGGCGGACCAACACGGATCGCGGTTGCCGACCCGTCGGGCATCCTATTACCTAGATTGCAGCGAAATCTTTCCGCCGAGCGCATGATGGAAAAGGCAAATAAAGCAGCAAGTGAGCAGTTTAAAAGTATACCCGCGACGCAGCGGGAAAAGATGCAGAACAGTGCTGCCCAATTCATGCAGGATTTTGTACTGTCCTCGGTCCCTACCGATGGTAAAAGCGAAAGTGATCTGCGGAATGAGTTGCTCGACCAAATCTACCGCGGAAATGTTGACGCATATTTAATTATTCCTGCCGACCTTGAAAATCCGAACGCGCGATTCGAATTTCGGTCGAGAAAGGCAAGCGATTTCGTTTCGAATGATACGTTCGAAGATGCGTTAAACGATGCAGTTCGTTCGCAGCGCTTGGTAAACGCAAATATTGATGAAGCGAGACTTTCAATGATCAGTGCCCCTGTAAACATCGATTCAAAAGGTATCGACGAAACGGGAACCGAAAAGGACACTACATCAGTATTCGCCGCTTCATTTGCTATCGGTCTGATGATCTATGTAACACTCGCTATTTATGGTCAGGCAATAATGGGCGCAGTTGTTGAAGAAAAAGAAACGCGGATCGCGGAGATTTTGTTCTCATCGGCGCGTCCTTTCGAGCTAATGTTGGGTAAGCTGGTAGGCGTTGGGCTTGCTGGTTTAACCCAATTTTCTATTTGGTTAGGGTCAGCTGTCGTCGTAATAACTGTTGCTGCATTGCAAACCGACCTCGGAACTTTGCTCGGCTCATTACCGACGGTCTCCCCGTTCATGCTCGCATTGTTTTTAGGGTTCTTCATGATCGGATTCTTTCTTTATGCTTCGATCTTCGCACTGATCGGTTCGATGGTTACAACGGTGCAAGAAGGAGGGCAGTTTGCGTTTCCCCCAATATTGATCATGCTCGCAGCATTCTATTTCTGCTTTGCGGTGATACGTGATCCGAATTCCTCAGTGTCGTTTTGGGTGACTATCGCGCCTTTTCTGGCACCGATTACGATGCCTGTCCGAATACTTTCCGAGATGCCGCCCTATTGGCAGATCGCATTGTCATTTTTCGTGAACATCGTTGCGATCGTTGCGCTGGTATGGCTGGCCTCACGAGTTTATCGCATTGGAATGTTGATGTATGGTAAGCGTGCGACGATTCCCGAAATGCTGAAGTGGATCCGTCAGGCTTAGAGATGCCCATCGAGATCGAGAAAAAATACAGGCTCACGCCGGAACGTCATGACGAAATTGCGGATTCCCTGCAAGAACTCGGCGCTGAATTTGCTGGTTCCGAAATAGAAGAAAACATTCTTTTTACCAACGACGATCTTTTTCAAAATCGGTCTTTTGTCCGAATTCGAAAAACCGCGAGGCGTTCTTTGATCACATTCAAACAGCGTAAGGAAACGGTATCCAATGCTAAGCACCAGGTCGAGCATGAAACCGAGGTCAAAGACGCAGAAACTGCTCGTACGATCTTTGAAAGCATCGGGTTGCGTGCAGTGCTTGTTTATGAAAAGAGACGCAAGACGTACAAGTTTCGAGGCACCGAGGTTGTGTTGGATGAACTGCCTTTTGGCCTGTTCGTGGAGATCGAGGGCCCATTGACGGCAATCGCAGAGGCTGAAATGTTCCTCGGTTTGGAAGAGCTCGAAATAGAACCTGAAACGTATCCTCGTTTAACTGCAAAACTTGGCAAGAAAAACGGCGACATTATTGAGGCACGCTTTGCTTCGCACTAGGTCCTACGGGCAACTTCTATTATCGTTTGAGCGAACGATTTCGGATCGAATGGCTTTGCGACATAACGCTGGAAGCCGGATTCAAGAGCGCTTGTTTTGAACTCGCCAGTGGCGAATGCGCTTAGCGCGATCGCCGGCACACCTGCGATCGACGAATTCTCGGAACTCCGGATCCGCCTGATCATCGACAATCCGTCCTCTTCGGGCATACCGATGTCCGAGACTATAAGATTTGGAGGTGCATCAAGGCTTTCGAGAATTCGAAGTCCAGCTGCGACGTTTTCAGCGTGATATACAGTCGCACCTTTGTTCTCGAGATATAGTCTGAGCACTTCACGAGAGTCCATCTCGTCCTCGACAATCAGAATTGTTAGTCCCGCAAGCAGTTTCTGAGAGATCGGAGCCTGGAGGCCACCAGTCGTCAGTTCGAGTTTTGAGCTATCGAGAATCGGCAGTAAAACCACAAATCGTGAACCTTTGCCGACGCCATCGCTTTCCGCGTGAACGGTTCCCCCATGTCGCTCGACAAGTGTTTTCGCAATCGAAAGTCCTAGACCAAGGCCGACACTTTTGCGTTCACCGGCGCCGACCTGCGAAAACTGCTTGAATATCGTCGGCAGGGAACTCGCGCTTATTCCTTCGCCCGAATCTGATATCACAACTTCGACCTGCAGGCCGGTTTTCTTAGCCGAAATCGTAACGTTTCCACCGGGCGGCGTAAATTTTATGGCGTTCGAAAGTAAATTTCCAAAGACCTGCTGCAGACGATTTACGTCCCCCATTACGTACGCTTTGTCGGGAGCGATATTAGTTTCGTAATTTAGACCGCGCGATTCCAGCGAGGGTCGCAGGGCGTCGACGACGTTCCTAACAACCGAGAAAATATCCGTCGGCCTGTATTCAAGTCTTATCTTGCCTGAGGCGACGCGCGCCGAATCAACCAGGTCATTGATCAACTTCGTTTGCATTCGCGCGCTTCGCTCGATCGTCTCCAATGCTTTGCGCCGAGTATTTTCATCGACCTCCTTCGTAAGGAGTATGTTCGACCAGCCGAGTATCGAATTTAACGGCGCTCGCAATTCGTGTGAAACAAACGCGAGAAAAATGTCTTTTGAACGGTTGGCTTCTTCTGCCTCATCGCGAGCCGCTTTTTCGCGTTCATAAACGGATTCAAGTTCCTCTGCCGCGCGTTTCTCCTCGGTGATTTTTCTAACAGCGCCGACCATGCGTTCTGGTTTTCCGTTTTGGCCGAGAAAGGATTTGCCCTCGGCCGATATCCAATCGATATTTCCGTCCGCTGAAACGATCCTAAACTCCTGTTCATAGCGATCGCCGGCGCGGATCGTGCTGGATAGAAACTTGCGAACCGAATCGCGATCATCAGCGTGAACAGTTTCGAGAAATGCAGAAAAGGTGAGTTCTTTTCGACGCTCAAGGCCGAGAATCTCGCTGAATTGCGCGGTCGCACGAATTTTGTCTTCGGCAAAACTTAGGTACCAAAGTCCGATCTTTGCACTTTCTGCCGCCAGAAGAAGTTGAGCGGCCGGGTCGCTTTCTATGATGCCCTTTTCCGCAATCTCAGCCGTCTGCCGAGCACAAATATAGATCCGTCCGTCATTTTCGGCAGGAATCAAATTTAATTCAAGCGGGATCTTTTCCTTTGAACTCACGCGAAACTCGACCTCGACGCGTGAAAAATTGCCCTTCAAAGTATTCTTAAGGGCGGTTGTAACTGCTTTTGAGTTAGCATCCGACGACTGCCAAAACGCTGTTTCCGAGAACACCTGTGAATGCAGCAAGCGGGGCTCCAAATTTGTCCGTTCAAAAATCGGCCCTGCGATTTCGATGATCCGCCCTGAATCATCGAGAACGCCATAAAGCTCAAACAAATGGCCGAATACAGTTTCGACCGATTTCGGGAATTGTTCGTTTTGAGACATTTCTGCGGCGAAATTCATGTGACACTCTCGTTGGTAAACCTCAGTTTACCAAAACGACCGCAGTTTCGATGCGAATTTGAGCAAATCGTTGACCGGTAAATTGTGCGGCGCCGAATCGGGGCCGCGAGTTTGTTTGATACAATCAGTTAATAAATAGGCCAATAATAAATGGAAAACTCAATGCGTAAAGCACTGATCATCGAAGACGACAGAGATACGCTCGATCTCTTTTCGCATCAACTGTCTAGCGAGGGTTTCGAGGTTTCCGGTGCCGAAACTGGAGCAAAAGGTCTCGACTTGATCGGTCACGGAGATTTCGATGTGATTCTCACCGATCTGAACCTGCCTGACATCAACGGGATCGATCTAGTAAGCCGTTCCCGGTCGATAGCCCCGCATACCGAGATCATCGTTGTTACGGGCAACGACTCTGCCGAAAAGGCGATCGAGGCCACCAGGGTCGGGGCCTTTGGCTACATTGTGAAACCCGTAGACTTCGGCGAGTTGATGATAGACGTTCGCAATGCAGTTGAACGCCGACAGCAATATCGGATCAATCAGCGGCAGGCCGAAGAGATACGGTCGCGTCGGGGGCGGCTGACAACGCCGGAGGCATACGAAGGCGTTGTCGGAAGCAGCAGAGCAATGCAACAAATCTTTGAGTTGGTGGAAAACGTTGCGGATTCCGACGCCAACATCTTGATTCTGGGCGAATCTGGTACCGGAAAAGAAGTAATTGCGAACGCGATTCATTACAAAAGCGCGCGCAATTCAAAGCCTTTCGTAAAGGTTAATTGCTCAGCTTTGCCAAAAGAGCTCATCGAGTCACAGCTTTTCGGGCATGTCAAAGGAGCATTCACCGGTGCCAATTCCGACAAAACAGGTTTCATTGGCCAAGCGAATGGGGGAAGTTTGTTGCTCGATGAAATTGCGGAGATGCCGATCGATCTTCAACCCAAACTTTTGCGAGTTTTGCAGGAGAAAGCTTACCAGCCAGTCGGTAGTGAAAAGATGAGGGAGGCGGATTTTCGGCTTATCTGTTCGACGAACCGCGATCCATTCGAGGCGATAGCGGAGGGAACATTGCGAGAGGATCTGTATTACCGCATAAATACGATCGAGATTCGCATTCCACCCTTACGTGATCGAATGGACGATGTGCCGGTGTTAGCAGAATATTTTCTCAAGCAATTCGGTGAAAAATACGAGCGTCCTAGCCCCCAATTGTCTTCGACGGCTTACGACCAAATGCTTCGATATCACTGGAGGGGAAATGTTCGGGAACTTCAAAATACGATTGAGCGAGGGCTCTTACTTTCGAAGAACGGTACGATCGAGCGCTTAGACCTTCCTGTGACTGACGATGGTATTGTACATTCAACCCCTACGACACCCGTATTCACTGATAGGAATAGTTTTTCGGTAGTTCCTTCGATGGAGAGCATTTCGGAGCGCGAAATGTTTGAGATCACAGGAAAGATGATCGTGGATCGCTTGCCTGAATCGGTATCAGATCAGGAGCGTAAGGATGTATTTGGCGAGGTCGAGCGAAGCATTGCTAAAGCCGCGCTTGAGCGCACGCGAGGAAATAAACAAGCAGCGGCGAATCTGCTCGGGATCTATCGGCCTCGACTTTACGGGATACTGAAGCGCCACAGTATCGAAGATGCGTAGAATTTGATCAACTGGATCAACATCGGATTTGGGTCTTTTACAGTAATTATCAACGTATTGTGCTTTTGCTTTTAAACACTTGTAAAAGGAGAGAACTATGTTTGGAATAATTGGACAACTGATCGTAGGTTTGATCGTAGGAATCCTGGCTAGGTTCTTGCTGCCTGGCAGGGAAGCGTTTCCTGAAGGCCCGCTCGGCTGGTTACTGACTGCCCTGCTTGGGATCGCGGGCGCTTTTATCGGCGGTATGATCGCTAGAACTCTTTGGGCCGGCGAGAATTATGCAGCAGGGTGGATAATGTCGATCGTAGGCGCGATCATACTGCTTTTGCTAGTCCGTTTGATCTTCGGCCGCGGCAGCGCGACTACGGTCTGATCTAGTCAATTCTATGAGAAAAATAATTGGGCGGCTTAATTGCGCCCAATTATTTCATCATCGGTTGCTGTTCAGAACGCAGCATCATTTTCCGACCTTGTTGAGTAAAACGACCGTAATTCTCGCTATGCCTGGTTTCGAAGCAACACTTCGTTAGCCTTTAGTTCTTAGCCGGACGACTCAACGATCTTTCGCTCGATTCGTCTGTCGGGAATGAGCCATATGATCGCAACAAAAATGTAAAGGCCACATGAAATCCACTGACTCATGAACGCTAATGCGATCGCCGCAATGTAGCAAAGTATCGAGATCTTTCCTTTCAAATCGTTCCCGACCGCGTCTGCAAGCAGCTTATTATCGTCGCCGTGATGGCGGACGATTGTTGTTTGCAGGATAGTGTACGAAATAGCCGCGCATAAGAGTACTACTCCGTAAAGCGCCGTCGGTAAGGTTCCGAAATGATTTTCGCCCATCCAACCAGTTGTAAACGGCACAAGCGAAAGCCAGAAAAGTAAATGAAGGTTGGCCCACAAAACGGCACCATCGACGCTCCGTGTTGCTTGAAGCATATGATGGTGGTTGCTCCAATAAATTCCAAGATAAATAAAACTAAGGACATACGAAAGGAATATCGGCAAGAGCGGCAAGACCGAACCAAGGTTGTCTCCGTGCGGCACCTTTAGTTCCAAAACCATTATCGTCATTAAAATCGCGATGACGGCATCGGAAAATGCTTCAAGCCTCGTCGTATTCATCGAGTTCGATTAGTGGCATCACTTACGACCCCAAAGTGTAATGTATGACCGCTTTCCGGATCCGATCGAAGCTGCTTCATACCAAAATTTAACACGCGAAATGTACCGGTCCTTACCTGGAAGATCGATCACTCGTGACTTGCCGCCTGCTGGAATAAGATCGCGTATTTCTATTTCGTTTCTTTCCCCGTTCCCGTATGTCACTTCCATTCTATAGAACCTGATCGGCCGGCGACTCACATTAAAACGGAGGGCGCGGAATTGGCCTTTGAACGACGACACGTGAAAGACGTCGGATTCCGCACGGTCCGTCACTTCCTTTGAACCGAGATTCTTCCACTGTGCAGACGTTTGCGATGCGCTGAAGAACAAAAATAACCCGACAATCGCCGTAACAAATAACGTTTTCAACATATTTCCTCCGAACCAAAGTTTAGGTTGCCATTTCTAGCAACGTAGGATACCGAACTTGCGCATTATCGGCAATCAAGCTCTCAAAACAGTAACTCAACAACAAAAAAGCCCCGCCAGAAAGGCGAGGCATGTTGCGGTCATTATCAAGTCTAACGTGTCGGCACGGTAACGTTTACATCGATCTCTTTTTTCTGCTTTCCTGAAAGAAATCCGCCGTAATACAAGGCACCCATAACGATCGCTACAATAACGATCAAAGCGAATGCCCAAATAAAGTTACTCGCCGCACCTGACCCATTTTCTTCAGCCATAATCCTCCGGATAAGATTGGAATTTAGTAAACCGTGATTTCAGAGAAGTGTAACGGTTTAATACAAATCATTCTGTCTTCCAGAAAACAGACGAAGGAAATATCGCTCACAGCCCAGAAATACGGGACACCCACTATCTCCCAGCACTTTCAAACCTCGTTACCGAATCACGCTTCAGGTCATTGAAGTTGCCCGTGCCTGTTCCTGAGAACTGGCATTCCGAAAGCTGGATTTTTCCCTTTCCATTTGAACTCCAAGCATCTCGAGGGTGGATGCGGAGATCTGATCTTCAGCAAGAGAAAACATCTCGTCTTCCTCTTCCTCTACGTGGTGCTCGACGTCCTCCATCAGTACTTTGATCTTAGCTTTGAAGCCTTCCGACTCACCCGAGCTTGCTGCGAGCTCGGCGAGAAATGCCTTCACCTGCCGATGTTCTTCGATTCCTTCGCGAACGATCCGCTCAAGATCCTTGTCGCCGTTTTGAAGCAGGAAGGGATAAAAGATCGTTTCTTCAATATGTGCATGGGTATCGAGCTCTTGCTTGATCCTTCTAAAGACCTCGGAATTGTCGCCGTTCTCGTTCGCTTTCACTCTTTCGAATAGTTCCTCGACGAGGCGATGATCGGCCTTTAGTAAGTCGATCGCGTTAGGCTCGGAGGGTGCGAAGATCCCGGAAACCGCACTTGTCACAGTTGCAATAATCCCCTGATTCTTGCTACTCGACGCCGCTGGCCTACTTCGTTTCGTGGAACTCGCGCTGCGTTTATTCGGCGATTTTGAACGAGACGAAGCAGATGTAGACACAGACGTTTTCGGTTTAGACTTTGCACTACCGGAGGAGCGGGCCGAAGTGCTCGATTTTGCCCTTCCGTTCGTTGCTCCTTTTGTCGAAGCCGCTTGTTTTGTGGTGCGAGAGCCTGTCTGCTTTGAGCTTGCAGTTTGCGAAGATTTCGCTCCCGTCGATGCCGATCTAGACCGAGACGATGCGGCTGAGCCAGATCGCTTGGATGCTGAGGCCGCTCCGGACCTGCTCTTTGTACCACCATTATTACTGGAGGCAGTTCGACTCGGGCCAGACTTGCTTCCGGCGCGTGAGGATGCTGCTGTCTTACTTGTCCTCGACGAATTGCCGGCTGAAGTTTTGTTCGATTTTGCGTTTTTCGAAGCGGCCGATCTTGTCGAAGAGCTGGATTTAGTTCCCCCGGCTTTCTTTCCGGAGGTAGTAGATGTTTTCTTGGTACTCGACTTATTCGATTTCGACGCCGAGGACCTGGAACTTGAAGATTTCTTTGTTGTTGCCATTGTTTTATTCTCCCGAGTTTATTTCTCTTTCGCCGAAAACCGGAGACGGACGATCTTCAGGTGCGGCAATGCCAAAGTTCATTTAAGTGCCGTCTCACTTTGATCCAATTCGACATTATCGAGATAGGATTAAGCAGTTTGTATTTGCGAATACTTCGCGTTGCTTAAGCACAAAAAGGATCATTGGTTTTTTGGTCTCGAGGATCTAATTTATGGCCATCAAAGAAAGCCCCTGACCCGATCAACATCGAATCAGGGCACTTCAACAGTTCCCCCTTCAAAGCTGGATGATTTCTTGTATCTTCATTAAGAGGCGCAGCCAGAATGCCCGCAATCGCACCTTATTTCCACCATATCCTGATCCTCTGCGTCGCGGCAGTGATCGCTGCAGTACGATGAATTCTCCGTGGTTCTGCAACCGCACATTTCATGTTCGCACTTACCTTCGTCAGCCATTATGTTTTTCCTCCCTAAGTTGAGGTGATGTTTTTGATGGCTGCAAAGGTTGCTCTAATTATCATGGCGATTTGCTTGGGCCTAACTCGTTGGCTTTTTAGCGGGTGTTCGAGTCGGTGTCGTCTTTGGATAAACGATCTCTTTTCTATCGATAGTGGGTGTCGGTCTCGGCGGTTCGGCACCAACAGGAACTATCCATATCTCGTAAGCAGGTTGTTCGCGGAAACCACCATCAGTTGCAGAAATTCGATCAGGCGGAAGGCCGATCGTTTTCAGTTGGGATGTCATCCGGCGTAAGGACGTGGACGCGTATCCGCGAACGTTCGTTCGCCCTGCGTAAGCGATCAGGAAAACATGGTCGTTCGTGTTCGACAATGCGTTAGCAACGCCCAGGAGTTTTTCATTTTCTTGTTCGACTGAAACGTCTGCGAATTCGTCCACTTTGCTGGCCGGCCCGACAACCTTGATAGAAGCGCTCGCTTGAACAGAGCATTCGGCCGCATAACCGCCGACCCAAACTTCGGCAATGATCTCACGATTTTGACCGGCGCCGGTTGTATCTACCTTTATGCTCCGCGTGCCTTGTCCGTCGACGATCGAGCCTGCAGAGATATTCCAAATGATCGTAGGCGTTATCTGTGAATCACCGCCGGCGATATTCGCGCCGAAGGCTGCCGGTTGTCCGTCGCGCAATGTTCGTCCTGACGCACTCTGGATCTCGAGCTTTGGGCAGGGAACTGGAGCTTCTACGCCGGGGTTTACCGGCACAGGCCTTTCAGGTTTCGGTTGCGGTTGGGCCTGAGCAGTAAATACGAACGCGAATAAACAACAGACCAAGGGCGTGGTTGCAAATAATCTACTTTTCATTTCGGTTA
>JBJMGN010000447.1:0-6860 GCA_045807885.1 Pyrinomonadaceae bacterium
GAGTCGATCAATTTCGGCGATCCAAATATTTGACGAACGGCTTTCTTGCACACTAACCGCATTGCTTCCGTCGGCGGTGATGCTTAGGCCTTGGTAGCTGCTTGGGTCGTTTGTGATTCTTTCGGAAACTCCGCCGGGAAAACTGACTCTCCAGATTTGAGAAAGCTGTGTTTCCGGATCGCGCCCGCTTAGACGAATTGCTTGGCCGTCCTTTTCCCACGCCAGACCGCTGATACGCAGCCAGTTTTGCGTTCCGAATTTACGTAGCTTTTTGGTATCAATGTTGACCGCAAATAACTCGACTCGGCTTGATTCATTCGAGTAAACAGTTCCAGCGATGGTACTACCATCTGGCGACCAGATCGGCAGCCACCAAAGCTCACCGTCAGCAGCCCGGGCGACCTCAGTAATGCCGCTCCCATCCGAGAGGGCTACCATCAAAATGCGGTCATTGCGAACGAATGCAAATTTATCACCCTTCGGGTCAAAGGAGATGGGGCCATCGGCGTCTGGCGCGATCCTCTTAGGTTCGCCCCCCAAAACAGAAATGCGGTTGATAGATCTCGAACCGTCCGGCATGGAAATGACGTAGAAAATGAAGCCGCCGTCGGGGTGAAAAGTTAATCCGCGATAGCGGAGAGGCGACGAAGGAACGATTTGAACATTACCTTCCGAAGACACATTTTTGACCCAAAGGCTCTGATTTGCGCCATCGCGAAGCGCGTACGCTACATATTTGCCGTCGGGTGAAATTGCTACTTGTCCTCCTTCGGCGTTTCCCGATGAGGTCAGTTTTGAGAACCGCATTGAGGAGAACGCCCCGCTCCTAGGCGTAAGCGCGTAAGTGATCAGAACCGCTGCCAATGCCGCAGACAGTAAAATTAAACCGGCGATACCGGCGGTCATTCCTTTCGGGTGACGACGAAAACTTTCAAAGAAGATCTGGCTGATCGAACGTGTCCGATTTGCAGAGCCCGATTTTGTTCCGGCTGATTCTGCAGGTCGATCACCCGTAGTTTTGGGCCGTCTGAAAAACTCGGTCGGTTTATGTCCGTTGTCGCCACTGAAACTGTGAGCATCAATGCCCCTGCGAATGGTTTTTACATCTGAAAGCAATTCCAGAACATTTTGATAACGATCATCGCGCTCCTTTTGAAGCGCACGTTCGACCACATGCTCCAATTCGGATGGGATTTCCTGAACATGTTCAGATAGTTTCTTTGGCGCAGCTGTCAGGATCGCCGCTATCATGTCGCTCGTTGTCTCCCCCCGAAAAGGCAACACACCGGCGATCATTTCATACATGACAACGCCTAGACTCCAGATGTCGGACCGCGTGTCTATTTCGCCCCCACGAGTCTGCTCGGGCGACATGTATGAAACGGTTCCCATAACAACACCGGGATTTGTTTGGACGAGTTTGTGTGTTACCGCATCAAAATCTGCCGAAAAGAAATCGTGTTCTGTTAATTTTGCAAGCCCGAAATCCAGCACCTTTACGTAACCGTCGTTACGGATCATCACGTTCTCCGGCTTAATATCTCGATGGATAATGCCGGCAGAATGAGCAGCTGAGATCGCTTCGGCAGTTTGGATCGAAATATCCAGGATCTCAGGGATCGCAAGCGATTTGTTCGCAATGCGGGAATGAAGCGTTTTGCCTTCAATATATTCGCTAGCTATGTAATTGGCACCGTCCGATTCGCCTATCTCATAAATCGTGATGATATTCGGATGATTTAGCGCAGACGCAGAACGGGCCTCGCGAATGAAGCGACGTAATCCGTCCTCGTTCTTTCCAAACTTCCGGCGAAGAACTTTGATCGCGACTTTGCGTTCAAGCTGACTGTCTTTTGCAAGGTAAACTTCACCCATTCCGCCCGAACCGATCGAGGAAATGATCCGATAATGCAAAAAATTCTCACCTACGTTCAACATTTTGAATGTGGGTAATTATAGCATCTGTTTCCCCCGCAATTTCTAACAAAAGGATGATCGCGCGGTTTCACCGGCTTTATTGAATGCGAAGCGAAACCGGAACTAAAGCGCCTGCGTATCAAAGTAAAAATCTTGTCAGGGGAAAGTTTCGCTGATAAAATATTCAACGCAAATTCAATTCAATAGGAGTCCGCCGCCATGCGTAAAATATTCGTTACTTTAGTGAGTTTTATCTCACTCCTTGCGTTCATTGCTTTTCCCGGATTGACCAGTGCCGGCGGCATTGAGATCGGAGCAACTGCCGAAAATTTCTCGTTGCCGGATATTGAGGGTAAAACTCAGACCTTCGATGGCCTGAAGGGCAAGAAAGGCACCGTGGTGGTTTGGCTTTCCGCCCAATGCCCGGTCGTGAAAGGTTATAAAGATCGAATCAACGAGATCGCTGCTGAATATCAATCCAAGGGGATTAACTTTATCGGCATTAATTCGAATTCAACCGAAGACGTGAACTGGGTCAAATCAAACATCAGCGAATACGGCTACAAATTTCCGGTGTTGCTTGATAAAGGGAATGTTTTGGCCGATAAATGGGGCGCGACGGTCACGCCCGAGGTATTTTATTTTGATGTGAAGAACGTACTGCTCTATCACGGGGCGATTGACAACGATCGTTCAGGCAAGAGTGTAACGGAGGGCTACTTAAAAGCTGCTTTTGATGCAACTTTAAGCGGCAAGCCCGTCACTAAAACTAAAGCAAATGCATTTGGGTGCACGATCAAACGCGTTGCGGAATAGTTTTACCATGAGACAGATCTATTCGACCTGGGCGAAAGCCGCTGCGGTGAGTGCGGCCTTCGTCCTTTGTTTTTCGTTACCTTTCAACGCTCAAACGAAACGTCCAGCACCGAAGAAAGCTACTCCAAAAACTGTACCGCTCTCGACCCTTAAGGTCACTTTGGTCGACGAAGCGTCCCTGAAGAAACTGCTAGTGCCGAATGGAAAGCCGCTTCTTGTCAATTTTTGGGCTACATGGTGCGACCCATGTCGGGAAGAGTTTCCCGATCTCGTAAAGATCGATCAGCAGTACAAAGGAAAGATCGACTTTATTACGGTGTCGCTCGATGACGTGGAAAACATTTCTACGACAGTGCCAAAATTTCTGACTGCGATGAAGGCGGAGATGACCCCATATCTTTTAAGAGCATCGGACGAGAACACCTTTATTGCATCCATCGCGAAAGATTGGCAGGGCGGAATGCCGTTCACCGCTCTTTACACCTCATCTGGCGAACTGGCTTATTACAGGGAAGGAAAGCTGGTAATCGGTACGCTGCAGAGCGAATTGATTAAGGTCGTTGGTGCTCCGTCGGGTGGGCAGCGGTAACGAGGGTCACAGATGATTCGAAAGATCGAGGATTTTCCGCCGGTCAGGACATATGAAACTGAAGCTGGCTCGTTGGTTCCCGCTGTTTACAGTTCATCGAAAGAAGAATGGGCCGTGATGAAAAAACCGGAAACGATTTAGGCTTGAACCCGCTACTCACGAAGAACAACAAGAATATTTTTGGCCTTTGCCGTGCAAGATAATCGGCAGAGGCCATTTTGATTTTCAGCGAGTACGTTCGCTTACCTGCAATCAATACGGTAGAATGACTGTTTTGTTTTTGGTCCCGAAAGTAATCAGACGATGAACGAGACAGCTATAACCCCGGAAACTGTAGAGCAGCACAATCTCACACCCGACGAATACGACAAAATAAAGCAGATAATGGGGCGCGAGCCTAATCTGACCGAGCTCGGTATTTTTAGTGTGATGTGGTCCGAGCACTGCTCCTATAAATCGTCGCGCATCCATTTGAAGCGATTGCCGACATCCGGGCCTCGCGTAATTGTTCCGCCGGGGGAGAACGCCGGCGTCGTCGATATAGGCGACGGCTGGTGTGTTGCGTTCAAGGTTGAATCTCACAATCATCCATCGTTTATCGAGCCTTTCCAGGGTGCGGCGACCGGTGTCGGTGGGATACTTCGTGATGTGTTCACGATGGGTGCGAGGCCGATCGCGGCTATGAACTCGCTTCGCTTTGGGCCTCTGGACGATCCCAGGCATGGCAAGCGAAACAGATCCATCTTGAAAGGTTGCGTGGAGGGTATCGGGCATTACGGAAACTGCTTCGGGGTGCCAACGGTCGGCGGCGAAGTCGTTTTTGACGAGTCGTATTCACTTAATCCGCTTGTGAATGCATTTGCTCTGGGCATTGTCCGGCACGATCAAATCTTCTTCGGAAAGGCTGAAGGTATCGGAAACCCGGTTTTATACGCCGGAGCGAAAACCGGTCGTGACGGGATCCACGGGGCGACAATGGCTTCTGCCGAATTCGATGAGGCCGCGCTTGAGAAGCGGCCGACCGTGCAGGTCGGCGATCCGTTTCTCGAAAAACTGCTTCTCGAAGCCTGCCTGGAAGCGATGCGCTCGGGCGCAATCGCCGGGATACAGGATATGGGCGCAGCCGGATTGACCTCTTCGTCAGTCGAGATGGCCGCCCGTGCGGGTACCGGATTAGAACTCGACCTTTCCCTTGTCCCGCAGCGCGAAACGGGAATGACGGCGTACGAAATGATGCTCTCCGAATCGCAGGAGCGGATGCTGATCGTTGCGCGAAAGGGGCGTGAAAAAGAACTGGTAGAGATCTTCAACAAATGGGATCTTGATGCGGTCGTTATTGGCAGAGTCGTCGAAGGCGACCGCCTGCGCATAATACACAACGGCACCCTCGAGGCCGATCTTCCAGTGCAAGCGTTGACGGATGAAGCTCCTAAATATGAAAGGCCGATGTCGGAACGGCCTGCGTCAGCGAGCGGGCGGCCTGGTAAATCACCCAACGTGCCCGCCGCACAAGGAGCGAATTCAGACTTAACCCAATCTCTGAAAGCGCTTCTCGCCTCCTCGAACATCTGCTCGAAGCATTGGGTTTACGAACAATACGATTCGATGGTGCGTACCAACACTGCCGTTTTGCCGGGTGCGGATGCCGCGGTGATCCGTGTTAAGGAAACGCGTAGGGCGATTGCGATGTGCCTAGATGGCCCGGCCCGCTTTGTCGCCGTCAACGCAAAGGAAGGAGCAAAACTCGCCGTCGCCGAAGCTGCGCGAAATGTGGTTTGCGTTGGAGCAAAACCGATCGCGGTTACCAATTGCCTAAATTTTGCTTCGCCGGAACGTCCTGAAGTGATGCGTTCGTTCTCGGACGTTATCGACGGGATGAAGGAAGCGTGCGAGGTCTTTGAGACACCCGTAGTTTCCGGCAATGTCTCGTTCTACAACGAAACCGACGGTCGAGGGATTCTTCCGACGCCGACAATCGGCGTAGTTGGCCTGATCGAAGATACGAGAAAAATTGTTACGACGGGATTTAAGAATGAGGGCGATATCATTGCTCTTCTCGGCGTGACCAATGATGACCTCTCCGTCAGCGAATACGCGCAAACGGTCCTTGGAAGTTCAATCGGCGAATTGATCGCAAATGGGAGCGTGCCCGGGATCGATCTTTCGATCGAAAAAAATGTCCAGGACGCTTGCCTCGCGCTTGCGGAAGCCGGGTTGCTCAAATCCGCTCACGATTGCTCAGACGGCGGTCTCGCTGTCACCATTGCCGAATGCTGCTTTTCTTCGCTCGGTCGCGATGCGGTTGGCGCGGCCATCGATATCGATTCCCGCGGTCTATCGAAAGAAGCCATCCTTTTTAGCGAATCTCCATCGCGCATTGTGATCACATTTACGCCGAGCGACCTCGATGCCGTAAAGGCGTTCGTCACTGAATGCCAATTCGCAGAGATCGGCGTTGTTAGTGAGGACGTTCTGCGAATATCGCTCGACGGAACAGAAGTAATTTCGTCACCGGTTGCCGACCTCGAAGCAGTGTGGGAATCATCGCTCGAGAAAGCATTAGAATCGACGTCCGCTGCTTCAAACTAGATCACGTTCTATAATTGATACGTGGCCACTGGCATTTACCTTCACATTCCATTCTGCAAGTCGCGTTGCTCATATTGCGATTTCGCGACCGATGTCTGGCGGAGTGATGACGCAGTCGAGCGATATGTAAATGCACTTTGCGACGAGATTCCTGGATCTACCAATACCGACCTGAATGTCGATACCATTTATTTCGGTGGAGGCACTCCTTCCCTATTAAGCCCCGAGCATCTGGCAAAAATACTCGACGTCGTGGGTATTCAGTTTGATATCGCTGCTGATGCGGAAGTCACAATGGAGATGAATCCAGCGACGGTTTCGGCGGCAACTTTGTCAGCATATAGACAGCTTGGCGTGAATCGCGCAAGTTTCGGAGTTCAGACATTCAACGACCGGGATTTGAAACTCTTGGCGAGGGGACATGACGCAAACGACGCGCGGCAAACGTTCAAGCTTCTTCGCAACGCGGGCTTCGAGAACATCAGCATCGACCTTATAGCCGGACTGCCTGACCAAACGATGGTGGATTGGAAACGGAATCTCATCGAGGCTGTCGCTATGCGGCCGGAGCACCTTTCCCTTTATCTTCTCGAAATTCACGAGGGAACGCCGCTGGCCGCACAAGTAAAATCAGGTCGCCGGTCCGCGCCAGACGAAGATCTGGCGGCGGAGATGTACGAAGTTATGATCGACACTCTCGCGGACGCTGGTTATGAGCAGTACGAGATCTCAAACTTCGCGAAACCTGGATTCCAATCACGCCACAACTCAAAATATTGGCGGCTCGAGCCGGTGTTTGGTTTCGGCGTATCCGCTCATTCGTTTGATGGTTTTCAACGGTACTCAAATGAGCGCGATACGGCTGAATATGTTCGGCGAATTGAGGAATACAACACAGCCGAAATGAACCGCGAACGCGTCGACATACCGGCAGAATTTGTGTTTCTCG
>JBJMGN010000448.1:0-3836 GCA_045807885.1 Pyrinomonadaceae bacterium
ATTGAAATATGCAAACTCGGGCAGGTCATGGACGCGTTCCCACTCGATCGGCTTGTTGTCACGAAAGCTTGCGCGAACGGGCTCGAGATATGGACTGTCGGACCAGATCTGGCTGTGGCAATTCATGCACGTCTGCGTTGACGGCATACCAGCGGTAGCGGTCGTTTCAACGGTCGAGTGGCAATAGCGGCAATCGATGCCATCATCGCCAACGTGGTGCCTGTGGCTAAACTGTACCGGCTGCTGCTTTTCGAGGTAACGCCCGGTCAGATAAGACGACCGAGCTACCTGCGTGTAAACGTAAAACGCAGTTCCGGCGAGAACAACTCCAACGATCATGCTTATCCGCGCGATGTTGTTTGCGCTCTTATGAAAGAATTGTGCCATTAGTACGACTCTTAAAATCCCGATTTAAGCTGATCGGTTTTTAGAATTCGCCTACACCCCGATTTACAACTTCCTCCGGAAGCGAACCGCGAATTGAAGAATAAAATGAGAAAAACTGCCGTAAAACCGTAACTAATCTTACTAAATCTTTGAGAATCCGCAAATTGCAAAGATGCGAATAGGAGCAACAGACGCTAAATTTCTTCGAAATCGGGAAGGTGTCTAGAAAGAATACAAAAGGAAGGTTTAGTTTGACTCTAAACCGCGGCCTTCGAAGCGATCAATGCTGCACCGATAGCTCCGGCATTTTCATTGAGTTCAGAAAGCACGATCTCAGTTGAATTGAAAGCTAGTTGAGAGGTGCGCAGACGCGCCTGGTCTATAACGGCTTCGATCACGAACCGGCCAGCGCGAATCACTTCGCCGGCAAGTACTATTTTCTCAACGTTCAGCAGATTGATCACCGAAGCGATGGCCGAACCGATATATGTACCGGTACGATCGAGCATCAATCTGGCAAAATCGTCGCCCACTTCGGCAGCCGCGAGAATGTCTTCGAAGGAGATATTTTCTTCGCGGAGTCGGTTCAGGGTCGACGTGCTGTCCTGATGAAATCGATTCCTTGTTCGCCGAACGATATTTGAAACAGAAACGAGTTCTTCCAGCCGCATGCTTTCTTCTTCATCAACGATGATCGACCCCAACTCACCGGCAAAACCGTTATGACCGCGCCATAGTCCGCCTTCCAAGATTAGTCCGCTGCCAACGCCCTCGCCGAGGATCGCGCAAAAAATGTTTAGGCTGCCTTTACCCGCCCCGACCTCAAACTCTGCAAACGTTGCTGCGTTTGCATCGTTTTCGATCAAAACATTTCCACCATTCAAATCGGAGAACTCGTTCGCAAAATTCAAACCCGTTAATTCCGGTATTCGTGATTCTACGATCCGCGAGGTGGATCGTTCGACCATACCCGGAACTGCGATACAAACAGGTGGCAATTTCTCGGGATCTACCGACAAACCACGTATATATCCCTTGATCTGCTCTGAGATCGGGAGATCGACTTGTAATGGCCTTTGATCCAGCGAAAAGGCGCCGCCATCACTTTCGCGGACCGTCGCGATCCTAAGTGACCGAGATGAAACTGCGATTCCGACAGCGATAGGGTGATCCGGAGATAAGGTCATAAATATTTGGTTGAATTCGCGCCGATTGTAGATATCGGACTCCGTCAATGTCAAATCGTTTGGCTATGGAAGGTCGTTCCTCACCGAGCTAATCCTATGATTCTTGCTTTTAACCAACCAAAAAGCGAGAATCCGTATCTAACCTTGAAGTAAATTCTTCGAATTTTCGAATATGAACCAGGCGAAACGTTTTCTTTTACCCCTTGTTTTTCTGGCCGTCCTTTCCAGTCTGCTCTCGGTTGTAACGTATTCACAGTCAAAGCCACAGCGGCCTACGACGGGCACCGGAAACGAAAAAAAGAACCAACGCCCTGTTCCGAAAACTGAGGAAGAACTTCTAAAAGAGGCGGAAGAGAAGAAACGAAAGGAAGAGGAAAAGAACGCAAAGGAAGAAGCTGGTGTTGTCGCGATCGAAACCAACGTCGTAAATGTTGATGCTGTGGTTCTCAACAAAAAGACCGGGCAAATTATTTCCGGACTAAAGAAAGAAAACTTCTCGGTTTATGAAGATGGCGTAAAGAAAGACATTTCGAGCTTCTCTACACCGGAAGCTCCGATCACGGTTACTTTGGTTCTTGAATATAGCAAATGGAGCGAAGTATTTGGCTATGCCAATAGCCGCGGGTACGAGCCGGCACATTATGAAACAGTTCGCCCGGTCGCACAGTTTCTGTCACAGTTCATCAAGCCGCCCCTTGACTACGCTTCGGTGATCGCATTTGATCTGCGGCCTACGCCCATAACGGATTTCACGAACGATCCCCGTCGAATACAAGACACGATCAATCTTCTGCTTCGAAACTATCCTGCGTTTCGCGAAAATAATCTTTACGACGCCTTAAAGCTTGCCTTGGTTGGCGGCAGAGCCGATTCGGTGGTCCTCGAAAACTCGAAGGAAGAAAAGTCTGAGTACTCGGGGATGGTCGCGGTAAAAAGCAAACGCCGTGCGATTATCTTGGTCGCTTCCGGAATTGATACGTTTAGCCGCATCAATTACGCCGACGCCAGAAAGGTGATCCAGGAGGCCGGGATCCCGATCTACATAATCAGCACCGGAAACATGTTTTGTAAACTTTACTGCGATGCTCTCGATCCCACCCGTGTTATGCCCGGGATGCCGGACCGAATGACATTCCTGCAGGCAAAGAACGCAATGAACACTTTTGCAAAGGAGTCAGGCGGGATGCACTACGAGATGACTTTTCCTGCGGAAATCCCGGGTTATCTACAGTCGATAAACGGTTTACTGCGTAGCCAGTATAATTTAGCGTACGATCTCGAACAGCCGCACGAAGCGGGAAAACGGTATAAATTGGAAGTGAAGGTCGACGTCGATGGTGATGGCCAACCGGACGATAAGACGTTTGTGGTGCAGCACCGGCCATATGTTCTCGGGCCTTCGCTACCCGATAAATCGGATAAGAAAAAACAATAGACCAAAGGCGGTTTCGGCCGCCTTTAATTTTCTAATCCTGCTCCTTTTGGTAAGCTTTTTGTTTGCGTTTTGAATGAATAAACGAATCGTCGACAGTTACAAGAAAAAGCTCGAACACGAGCACGGTTACTTCATAAGTACCGGGGCACAACTTCGTATTGCGCTCTGCTATCCAAATACCCATGCGATCGGGATGGCAAACCTCGGCCTGCATACGATGTATGAGCTGTTCAACAACATTCCGGAGGTTGCCTGCGAACGAGTTTTCTTGCCTGATGCCGACGAGCTAAAAGAGTATGAAAAGTCGCGTACTCCATTGCTTTCACTTGAAACTCAAACCCCGGTCCGTGATTTTGACGTAGTCGCCTTTTCGATCTCGTTCGAAACCGATTATCTCAACATGGCCCGGATGCTGCAGCTTTCCGGTATACCGGTGTGGTCGAAGGAGCGGAATCATTTTCATCCGCTTGTCATCATGGGCGGGGCCGCGTCATTTCTTAACCCTGAACCGATCGCAGAATTTACCGACGTGATCGCGGTCGGAGAAGGCGAGATCCTCGCTTACCAATTGATCGAGGCGATCCTCCAAAAGGAAACGAAAGAAGACATATTACTCTCCCTTGCGCAGATCGGCCGCGGCTTTTATGTACCTTCGTTCTACGACGTGCTCTACAACGAAGACGGGACCGTTTTCGACTACATTTCGAATCGCGAAGGTGTTCCTCGTCGGGTCGGCCGTGCACTTGCAGCCGTAAATCCAAAGGAAGGTACGCTGCGACGCGCGCTAAAGCGCGGAGAAAATGAGTTAGCGGAATTCCTCGTTAATC
>JBJMGN010000449.1:0-3745 GCA_045807885.1 Pyrinomonadaceae bacterium
TACGACCGCCGGGGAACTCTGTCCATTGCTCACCACCAGCGGACGTTACCTGTACTTCGTTAGCAACCGTGCGGGCGGCTGCGGCGACTTCGACATCTATGTCGCCCGCCGCGTGAATAAGAAAAGCTGGGACGAGTGGGAGCAACCTCAGAATCTCGGCTGCGACGTGAACAGTGCCGGACCCGAGTTCTCGCCGTCGCTGTTCGAGGGCGAAGACGGGATGACTGAGCTCTATTTCAGCAGCGGTGCACGGCCGGGTGGTTTAGGGGCGGGCGACGTTTGGGTAAGTCGGCTGCAGATCGATGGGAGCTTTGGTCCGACAACGCCCGTTGTCGCGCTGAACTCGCCTGCTAACGATCTCCGGCCAAAGATCCGTGCCCGCGACGGCCTCGAAATATTCTTCGATTCGAACCGGCCGGGTTCGACGGCGCAGGACATCTATACGTCGACAAGGGAATGCGCATCTTCGGATTGCCCATGGTCCGCGCCCGTCAATTTGGGAACCCTCGTGAACAGTAGCACCGTCGACGGAGGTGCCGCCCTTTCGTTCGATGGCACCGAACTTTTCTTCATGTCCAATCGCACCGGCGGCTCAGGAGACCAGGATATTTGGGTGACCCGTCGCGAAAAGTTGGCTGGTATTGAATAATGGGCTTCGCTTGGCTAGATATTGAGACGGCTGCCAACCAAGTCACACCGGCGGCCGTTTCTTTTTGCTGTGCCGTTGAAACGAGGTCGACCGCCTCGTCTGCGTCCGGGCGCCAGCTTTGGACGACGCTCCGCCCGCTGAAGCGGGCGCTGGATGTTTGGGGTAACGCGTTCCCAGGGTGGCGAGCATCGCTTTTACCCTGGGCTATTTTCTTTGACCCTTACAGGGTCACAACGAATGTCGATTGCAGAAGCCCGCACGACCGGGGTCCCCGGAAGTATCGTCGCGTGGGGTGGCTGAGTAAGGGCGTAACATCAGCGCAGGATCACGAAACGCGTTTACGAATCGGCTGCGTTGAAATACGACCTGATATCGCCCTTACTTCGTGCGGGCTTCTGCATTTTTGACAAGTCTTTACAATGATCAACGGGGCTGAAATTGACACTACCATCCGGCACAAATAGAATTATCGCGTTCCGCATTGTTTCTAAATCAACCTAAAAGTGAGGGTGAAGATGGAGTTTTCTCGCCGTGATTTTATAAAGACCGCCGGTGTTGTGATCGGTGCGGCCGCATTGCCTATGTGGGCGCTGAACAATGAAGCGGCAAACGCGCTCTGGGCGGACGTAAATAAGGATGCGCTGGCAGACGCGGCACTTTCGACCGCAAAAAAACTCGGTGCATCATACGCCGACATTCGCATCAATCGTTACCGGAACCAGAACGTCAGCACTCGTGAGCGGCAGGTCCTCAACGTCTCAAGTGCTCAGAATTTCGGCTTCGGCGTGCGCGTTCTTATTAACGGCACGTGGGGATTTGCTGCAAGCCCGGTGATGACGATCGATGAAGTAGTTCGCATCGCGACAGAAGCTGCCGAAATTGCCAAAGCAAATTCGTTGATAACTCGAAAGAAGATTGAGCTTGTTCCTGTCTCGCCGGCGAAGGCCTCCTGGAAAAGTTCGTTCGAAAAGGATCCTTTCGATGTCCCTGCCGAAGAAAAGGTCGCGATCCTTTTGAAAATGAATGAGGCTGCTCTCGGCGTAAAAGGAGTTAGCTTTGTAAACTCACAGCTCGGTTCGGTTAACGAACAAAAATATCTGGCTACGAGCGACGGTTCGCGTATCGAGCAGTACATAATCCGAACGAACCCGAGTTTTTCGGCAACGGCTACGGACCGTTCGACCGGCGACTTCCAATCGGTAAATTCGCTCCGCGAAGCGCAGCAGATCGGCTTCGAATACATGTCGAAGCACGATTGGGTCGCGGAAGCGAGAACTGCGGCAGAACATGCCGTTATGAAACTAAAAGCTCCTGGCGTAAAACCTGGGAAATATGATCTCGTGCTGCATCCATCGCACCTGTTTCTGACGATCCACGAATCTGTGGGGCATTCCACCGAACTCGACCGCGCTCTGTTATGGGAAGCGAATTACGCAGGGACGAGCTTTCTGACCCCGGACAAGACGGGCAAGCTGCAATTCGGTTCGAAAATGGTCAATATTGTCGCTGACCGCACACAGCCCCAAGGCATGGCAACCGTCGGTTACGATGACGAAGCAGTCCCAGGCCAAAGCTGGCATCTGATCAAGGATGGCCTCTTTGTCGATTGGCAAACGACACGCGATACCGCAAAGCTTATCGGTAAAACGCAATCTTATGGCTGTCTGCACGCGGATAGTTGGGGAAGCGTTCCCTTCCCGCGAATGCCGAACGTTTCGCTACAACCGTCTAAGGAAAATGTTTCGATGGACAATCTTATCGGCGGGGTGGAAAACGGAATTCTGATCTACGGCCGTGGAAGTTATTCGATCGACCAGCAGAGATACAATTTCCAGTTTGGCGGCCAGACATTTTGGGAGATAAAGAATGGCAAGGTCGGCGGAATGCTTCGGGACGTTGCCTATCAATCGCGTACGACCGATTTCTGGGGTTCGCTGGACGGACTTGGAGGCCAAAGCACATATGAGATCCCGGGCTCGCCAAATGACGGCAAAGGCGAACCGGGCCAGTCGAACGCGGTTTCGCATGGCTGTCCGCCGGCAAGATTTAGGAACATCAACGTGTTAAATACCGCGTCGGGACCGGATTCAGGCCCGCTGGAGGACCAAGAATAATGCTGTTCAACGAAGAAGATGTAAGAACTTTGACGGGAAAGATCTTGTCCATGACCGGCGCGGACGATGCTTCCGCGGCCGTGAGCAGCAATAAGCAAACGCATCTGCGTTTTGCTCACAACAATGTACTCACAAGCGGTTCGCGCGAGGGTCGGAGCGCAAACGTAACCGTGTGGATCGGCGGAAAACGCGGATCGGCGTCTACCACCGAGCTTGACGATGCAAATTTGAAGGCAATGGTAGAACAGGCCGAAGCGATCGCGCGAAAGGCTCCACCCGATCGCGAGTATATGCCGACGCTTGGAAAGCAAATATATAAGCCTGTGAAGGGTTATTTCGAAGCGACCGCGAATCTTTCGCTTGTCGACCGTGCCAAACAGATCGGCGCGATTTTGAACGAATTAGAAAAGAGCGGCGTGATCGGGGCGGGCTTTCACAATGCAACTGCGCAAGCCGGTGGAAACGCAACGAAAAATGGCAACTTCGAGTTCGAACGCTCGACCGGCGTGGGTTTGTCGGTGACCTCGCGAACTTCAGACGGTACGAGTTCGGGATATTTCCTTCGCAGCCACAATGATATTGCAAAGCTCGACACAATGAACATTGCGAAGCAATCGATAAAAAAGGCGCTCGATGGACGCGGTGCCCGAGCCATCGATCCGGGGGTATACACGGTCATTCTTGAACCGCAGGCCGTCGCGGACCTGATCGGCGGATTCGGTTTCGGATTTAATGCCCGAAATGCCGAAGAAGGCCGCAGCGTTTTCTCGGCTCCCGGCGGGAAGACCAGGCTCGGCGAACAGGTGTTTGACGAAAAGGTCAACATTTACAGCGATCCGTGGAATCCGGATCTTCCCGGCTCACAATCTGTCGGTGGAGGCGGCGGAGGTTTTGGAGGCGGAGGTGGCTTCGGCGGTGGGGGCGCAGGTGGTGGCATCCCTGCTCAGAGGATCAACATGGTCAATAAGGGCGTGCTCGAAAC
>JBJMGN010000450.1:0-6274 GCA_045807885.1 Pyrinomonadaceae bacterium
GTCACGACCGACGATAACGCGGGGCGTATTCACGGGATCACGGTCTCTGCATTCTGCTCGGTATCGCTCGATCCTCCTTTGGTCCTGATCTGCATCGAAAAAGCAACGGTGAGCCATTATGCGTTCGCTGAGTCGTCTCGATTTACGGTTAGCGTGTTGAATGACACACAGGCGCACCTTTCTGAACAATTCGCCGAAGATCGCATCAACAAATTCGAAAACGTCGACACGGTCCCAAGTGCAAACGGCCTTCCCGCAATTGCCAATGCTTCGGCTGTGCTCGATTGTCAGATCCGGTTTGCCCACGATGGCGGCGATCACACGATATTTGTCGGCGAAGTGGAAAGCGTTTCCGTTAGCGAACACGGGCCGCTTGTTTACTTCCGCGGAAACTATAGAAAGCTCCATCCTTGAACGCTTTTATGCAAATTTCGGTCTACTTCCAAATGATCGTCCGCATCTTCGCGTTGATCTTTATTGCATTAACTTCGATTCCAATATGCTTCGGGCAAAATGGCTCTGCCGTTACGAAGTGGTACAAAGGCAACACACACGCTCACACAAACCGCAGCGATGGCGATTCGACGCCCGAGGATGTCGCGAAATGGTATCGCGATAATGGATACAATTTTCTATTCATTACCGACCATGAAATGATCACGCCGGTCGATGAACTGAACAAGCTGTATGGAAAGCCGGGCGAGTACTCAATTTTCTTTGGCCAGGAAGTTACCGATTACCTGAACAAAAAACCGTACCACGTCAACGGACTGGGCGTTTTGAGCGTTACGAAACCTCATCGTGGAACGACGATCGTTCAAAACTTACAGTTAAATATCGATTCCGTAAGAAAAGCCGGCGGGATTCCGCAGGTAAATCATCCGAACTTCGGCTGGGCATTAGAAGCTGAACAGATCGCTCAGTTGAAGAACGTAAATCTAATGGAGATCTTCAACGGACATCCTTTGGTGAACAATCTGGGCGGCGGCGGAGCACCTGAGGTCGAGCAAATGTGGGACAAGATCCTGTCGTCAGGCCGTCTTATTTTCGGACTTGCATCCGATGATGTTCACAACGTAAACGATCTCGGCAATTCAAAGCTGCCGACGCCGGGGCACGGCTGGGTAATGGTGAACGCGACGGAGCTTTCGCAGAAAGCCATCATGGAATCTTTGGACCGCGGCGACTTTTATTCCTCGACAGGCGTCGAGCTGGAAAGTTACAGTGCGAATAAAAACACGATATCGATCGCCGTTAAAAAAGAACGTTGGAGCAGGTACAACATCCTATTTATCGGCCGCGGAGGGAAGGTTTTGGCCGAATTTTTGGATAGCCCTGCTTCCTATAAACTCCGCGGCGATGAAGGATATGTGCGGGTTAAGGTTGTCGAATCAAACGGTAAGGCCGCGTGGACACAGCCGGTGATGCTTGATGGCAGCTTAAATTAACCCGAGCCTTTTTACTGCATTAGTTCTTTGAGATCGTTTTCATTCAGCGAATACGTTTGATTGCAGAACCCGCAATTCATCACCGCGCCGTTGTTTTCGGCGATCATAGACTCGATCTCCTCTCGGCCAAGCGCACCGATCATTTGCTTTGCCTTCTCATACGAACAAGTGCAGCTAAAGGCAACATCCCGTTCTTCAAGCACCTCATAACTGATATCCCCCAGTGCAAGCTTGATCAGATCTTCGGGCGAACCGCCGTTCTCAATGATCGAAGTAACATGCGGAGCGTGAGCGACCGTATCTTCGATCATCGTAATGATATGCTCGTTCGCACCCGGGAGCATCTGGACGATCACACCTCCGGAAGCAACCACAAAAGGCTCCGTATTTGTGAGCAAGACGCCGAGCAAAACCGCGGAAGGGATCTGTTCTGATTTCGCGAGATAAAACGCGAAATCCTCTGCTATCTCGCCTGATACGATCGGAACCGAACCGACATAAGGATCGCGGTGCAGCCCGATATCGAATCCGGATTCGCGGATCACGTAAAAGGTACCGCTGCCGATAATTCCGCTGACATCAAATTTTCCGTTGCTCTTCGCGGGTAGTTCCGCGATCGGGTTTTTCACGTAACCGCGGACAGTGCCGGCAGAAGTGGCTTCGCAGGTAATGCCGCCTACCGGGCCATCGCATTCGATCTTTACTGTCAGCCTGTCGAAATCCTTGATCGTAGATCCCAGCAGCAGTGTCCCCGTCAGCGTCCGCCCGAGGGCTGCGGAAACGGTCGGCGAGGTCTCGTGACGCCTGATCGCCTCGGCCGTCAGTTCGTTTGTGACAGCTGCGATAACGCGAGCTTTACCTCCGGCGGCCGTTGCGTGTAAAAGCTTATCCATCTTAAACAGTTTTCGAAAAGTGCGGCCGTAAAGTCAACTTAACATTACGGATAAAGCGCTTAAGAACATAGTTAAGCTAATACTTCAGTTTATGCTTCCTATTGTTGTCCTGAATACACTAAACACAATATATTGTGGCAGAATTCTATTGACATGACTCGCGGTTTGGGTTTATTGTTGATACATTCTTGGTCGCCGGACCGGCGAAAGACCCCAAACAAATTCATAACACTGGATAAGATCTGGAACTTAAATATCCGTGTCGAAAATGTTAAAATTGAGTTAATTGCATACGCGCTTTTCGGCACCCGCGCAATAGGAGAATCAATACAATGAGTAACGTTGTCGAGCAAACCCAAACGGGAATCGCTGGCCCAAAAAACGGATCTAACGGAACAGCAGCCGCTCCGGGCAAGGAATTTGTGCCGCTCGGCTTGAACGCGCAAAAGGTCGTCGCAAAGCGGTATTCGATGAAGGACGAAAACGGCGATCCGATCGAAACATGGCAAGACATTGTTCGCCGCGTCGTCGGCCATGTGTCGAGTGTAGAAAGCGATCAGACTGAGCGGGCTCGATTCTATAACGACATGTCGGCCGTTATGCTCGCTCGTGAATTCATCCCAAACACGCCCTGCCTCGTGAACGCCGGAAAGCCGAAAGGCCAGCTTGCTGCGTGTTTTGTTCTGAACGTTCCAGACTCGATCGAGGGGATCATGGAGCACGCCCAAAATGTGGCGATCATTCATCAGACCGGCGGTGGTACCGGAATGACATATGAGTTTTTGCGTCCGGCCGGCTCGATGGTGAATTCGACCCGAGGCGTTGCTTCGGGCCCTGTCAGCTTCATGAACATCGTGAACCAGACCACTGAGGTCGTTAAGCAGGGTGGCGTGCGTCGTGGTGCTAATATGGGGATTCTCGCTGTTACCCACCCGGACATTCTTCGTTTTATACACGCAAAGAACGACCAGACCAGCCTGACTAATTTCAACATTTCCGTGACTGTTACGGATATGTTCATGGACGCTGTCGATAGCGGGACGTGGTTTCAGACGGAATTTAACGGCGAGCCCTGGCAGCAGCCGATCCACGACGCGGCAACCGGCCAGGATTATGTTGTTTACCGCCGGCCCGATGGCTCGACAGCCACGTTTGCAGACAAGCTAGCGTTTGAAACAGCCGATCTTTCCGACTGTACGATCGAGCAGCCGCCGATGCCGGGAATGGTTTTGGCGTCCGATATTTGGAACCGCATAATCGCGTCTGCACATAAATATGCTGAGCCGGGCATCATCTTCATCGATGAAGTAAATCGTCACAACCACATGATGTCGTCGATGGGCCCGATCTATGCATGTAACCCATGCGGCGAGCAGCAGCTGCATTTCAACAACTCATGCAATCTCGGCTCGATAGACGTAGCAAAGTTTTTCGATGGCCAAGACGTCGAATGGGACAGGCTCGCACGTGTTACTCATCTTTGCACCCGCTTCCTCGATAATGTTGTCGATGCCGGCCACTTCCCTCTTAACGAGATCGATGATGTTGTGAAACGAACACGGCCTGTCGGCCTCGGCATAATGGGATTCGCGGATCTCTGTTTGAAATTGAATATTACCTATGGCACCGAAGATTCCCTCGAACTGATGGAAAAGGTGATGGGTTTCATCCGCCGCGAGGCGTGGATGGAATCGCTTCGGCTTGGAAATTCGAAGGGTGTGTTTCCGGAGCTCGAACCGAATCGAGATGCGTATGCGAAATTCCTTTATGAAGATGTAGGCGTTCCAAGAGAGATTCCGCTGACACCGCGAAATTACGAAGTAACAACGATCGCCCCCACAGGCACTATCTCGCTTGTCGCGGAAACGTCGTCCGGCATCGAGCCGAATTTTTCATGGGCTTACGTTCGACAAGATACGCTTGGAACACGGACCTACGTCCACACTGTGGCTGCGCAAGCTCTTGGCTTGGACGTCGATCAGACGAATGAGCAATCGATAAAAGACGCGGCCGAATATGTTGTGGAGCACGAGAGCGAATTGCCCGAACATTTTATTTCGGCGATGGCGATCGATTCGATGCAGCACGTAAAGGTGCTGGCAGCCGCACAGAAACATGTCGACAATTCGATCTCAAAAACATGCAATGGTGCCAATGACGACACGCTTGAGTCTGTGGATGAGCTTTACCACCTCGCTCGCAAACTCGGCTGCAAAGCGGTCAGCTATTACCGTGACGGCAGCCGTGAAAATCAGGTCCTGAACACGATGAAATCGAAGGCAGAAACTGCTGCGTCAGCGGGTGGATTTGAACCTAAAATTGGATCCACTACTAGCGGGACGCCCGCCTTCCAGTCGCGGGTTGAGCGTCCCCGTGAGCTGCAAGGCTCAACGTGGCGCATCCCTTTCGAAAATCAAAACCTCTATGTGACTGTAAATCATGACGGCGAACGAATTCTTGAAGTCTTCGTCGCCGGGCCGATCAGTGCGGGTGTTGGACTGCTCGCATCTAAAATGCTCCGCGGCGGTTTCGAAGTTAAAGAGGTCGCGAGCAGTCTGAACAAGGTTACCGGCACGCACGCTGTTTGGTTCAACGAACGACTTTTGACGTCACCTGAACAGGCGGTTTCCGAATGCCTTTTACTGATCGATCGTCGACTGAAAAACCTCCCGTCGTCGGAGCGTCAGATACTCAAGGCGACCGCGGCCGAAATGCACGCGGACGGGAAAATGTCTTCGATGGTCGGCGAATGTCCTGAGTGCGGTGGCCAGCTTGAGCACGTTTCGGGTTGCGATACATGCCGAGACTGCGGTTATTCGAAATGTAAATGAATAACTAATTCAGGGCGCGCCGAAATTCCGGATTCAATTCGATCGCGTGCTTGAAATTTTCGGCGGCGAGCTCGTTCATTCCGAGATTTTTCAGCCTAAGCCCAAGCATCCAGTGGAATAGCGGGTCATTTGGCGTATTTCGTGAAGCTTGGTCCTTGTAGAATGCGGCGGTTTCGGCGTCGCCGCTTAATATCGCGGCACCTTCCAAAAAACTATTTGCCATTGGCGGATTCGAATTTTGAGCAACTGCTACGCGCCACATTGCGGTTGCCTCATCAATTCGCCGAAGGTTCCAAAACGCCACACCTTTCTCTTCCATCGCGGTTATCAGGTCGGGTCGTTCCGCAACGGCACTGTCAAGACTCAACAACGCCTCTTCGTGCCGTCCCAATCTGTTCAATATCGCGCCGCGATAGTAAAGGCTCAGAGCCCTGGCCTGCCGCTGCTGATGCTCGGCAGCGAATCCAAGTGCATCGGCTGCGCGTTCCGCATTTCCTGCAAGGAATTCGAGCCATGCCAGTTTCGGCAGCGTGTCGGCATTAGTAAAAAAGCCGAAATCATTCGCGCTGTTTAAATAACGTCGGCCGTCCGCAATATTTGCCTGGTCGGAAACGCTCAGCCAGCGGGCAGGGTTTCGCTGGGCTAACGCGAGTTCGTCGGGGATCTCCAAATTGCTGAACGCCTTCGCACCGGAAACTTCGTTATATCTGATCCAACCGCTGTGCGCGTTCACGCCGATCCAAAACACGGAAAACGCGATAAATATCCATCCTGCGGACTGTATCGTTCCAGCTAATTTCAGATTGAACCGATAAAACGACAGTTCAGTCGCTCGAAAAAGCTTAAACGTTCTTAGCGCAACAAATGTAGTGACGCACGCGATACCGAGAGCCATCAGCATCGGCACGAGCTGATAAACGTCCCAGACGGCGAAGTAGCTCGCGGCAAAGACGGCAGCAGCAAGAATTTCCTCGGGCCAAGTAAGCGAGTAGTTTCTCGGCAGGCTTTTTTTGACGGTCACGGACGGCTTTCCGAATCCCCAATATAGTGCGCCGTTCGGGCAGACACTTACGCAGTCCATGCACTTCATACAACCGGGATC
>JBJMGN010000451.1:0-6130 GCA_045807885.1 Pyrinomonadaceae bacterium
ATTCGGTCGATCAACTTGCCCAATGGAATGGAGTTGTTCGATCGGGCGGTCGGCTGAATGTTTTCAACGCATTGCAAAACCAGACGGTTTGTTTATTTAATTTGAGCACGCAGACAATTCTGGTTCCGACTAAAGGCGGGCAAATTACAATAGATGTTGCCGCGCCGCAAAATTGCGATTACGCAGTAAAAAGCGAAGCGAATTGGATAGTTGTCAATGGTTCCCCGGCTCTAAGCGGTAACGGCCAGGCAAAACTATGGGTTCGGGTAAATCCGACGGTGAGAAGGTCTGGAATTGTGAAAATAGGTGGCCAAACGCTCACTATTACCCAGTCGAGAGACGGAGTTTTATAAAAAACTGCCGCTTTTCCAACTATTATTGTATTGGGCGCGTCATATCGAATGAAAGTTCAAGCGATTCTCGTAAATTTGACGGCATGTCGGTAAAAGTCCTATTTCCTTGCATTAGGATTGCGTCAAATAGTATATTTTAGGTTCCCGCGGCACTTCAGCAATTGCCTGAACCGACCGCCTTAAGAAAAGACAGGATGTTAAAAATGAATAGAATCTCGTCCGCCGGCAGGTTCGGAATGCTCTTGCTTCTAACTTTGGCGATCGTCTCAATGGCAGTTGGCCAGCCTGCTTTGCGGAAAGCACTCGATTTCGATGGCGACGCGAAGGCTGATTACATTATTTTCCGGCCGTCGGACTCGACTTGGTATATTTTGAAGTCATCTGGTTCGATTACTGCGCAGCCTTTCGGGATAGCGAATGAGGACTATCCTACACCCGCTGATTACGACGGCGACGGAATAGGTGACATTTCAGTGTGGCGTGACACGAACGGCGCATGGTATCGAATCAATAGCCAAGGGAACACGTTTTCGGTAGTTCAATGGGGACAACCCGGGGATGAACCGGTCGCACGCGACTATGATGGCGACGGAAAAGCAGATTTGGCGGTCGTTCGAAAATCGGGCGGCATACTGACATGGTATATTTACCTGATCGGTTCGAATTCGCTCTTCAGCCAGTCTTTCGGCCAAGAAGGCGATTTCCTTGCGCCGGGTGACTACGACGGTGACGGCAAATTCGATCTTGCAGTCCAGCGTCCCGGCGCTACCGCAACTTCGCAGAGTACGTTTTATATTTTGAACGGACAAGGTTTTCAGTCCTATGAATGGGGACTAAGCCGAGACCTCGTTGCGCCGGGTGATTACGATGGGGACGGCAAAACGGATCTTGCTGTTGTTCGTGAAGGAGCGACCGCAGCAGACGTTCTTACTTGGTACGTCCTGCAAAGCAACGGAGGTATCACGGTCCAGCAGTGGGGCGTTACCGGCACCGATTTGCTCGCGCAAAATGATTACGACGGCGATGGCAAGACGGACCTAGCTATTTGGCGAAATTCGGACGGCAAATTCTATCAGATAAATAGCTCTGATTATAGCCTTAACGTCTGGTCCTGGGGCCTTTCGAACGATATGCCTGTTGCCAGCTACGATACGCACTAAGCTGGTTTGACGATTTGGAAATAAGGGTTGTGAGATGTTCTGTCTCCAGCCCTTTTTCATTTCAACCTGGTTTATAATTGCAGCGGAACAAATGTCCTCGATTTCTGAACATATAAGGTCAAGCTTTTCCGGAAAGCGGATCGCGGTGATTGGCGATATCGTTGCCGATCAGTTCCTAAATGGAACGATCTCGCGTGTTTCGCGCGAAGCACCCGTTTTTATTCTGAAACATGATGCAACGGAAACTCGGCCCGGCGGAGCGGCAAATGCGGCGGCGAATGTTGCTTCTCTTGGCGGTGATCCCGTTCTTGTCGGCATGGTTGGTAAAGATGATGCAGGCTCTCTGCTTATCCAATCGCTCAACGACTTGGGCGTAAACACCGACCTTATCGTAAGCGATCCGTCTTTAACTACAACGGCCAAGCTTCGCGTTCTAGCCGGCCAGCCTTATGCGATACGTCAGCAGGTCATCAGGATCGATTACGAGAACAGCGTTCAAATCGGTGAAAAACTTCGCAGCAGGTTCCTCGAGAACGTGTCTTCCGCGATCGCGACAGCTGATACCGTGATTGTGTCTGATTACAATTACGGTGTTGCCGAAGCCGGCATGATTCAAGCTATTTGCGAACTCGCCGGAAAAAGATCGATTCCGGTCATTGCCGATTCAAGGTGGCGATTAACAAACTTTTCAGGTTGCACATCAGCCACTCCAAATCAGGAAGAAGCGGAGGCGATCCTAGGCCGAAGCTTTGAATTAAGCGATGCGGAAACGCTCCGCGCTCAACTTGATCTGGATTCAATTGTGGTCACGTTAGGCAACAAGGGCATGGCTTTTGCCGAGTCTGGGCGATCCGCTATTGCGATCCCACCGGTCGGTTCCACGCAGCCGGTTGACGTGACCGGAGCAGGTGATACGGTGATCGCGGCGTTCGCCTTAGGCGTTGCTTCAAACCTAGGAACCTTTGAATCCGCCGTTGTCGCAAACCATGCGGGCGGCATCGTTGTCATGAAACGCGGTACCGCGGTCGCCTCGATCGATGAGCTCGTCGCATCGATCTCGGCCGCAGATCTTGGATCTACAAATGCAGCAGCAATCGAAGCCTAAAACTTCTTCTTTCGCAGCCCCGATCGTCAGTCGCGATGCGATCATCGAAATTGTGGATAGCGCTAGAAATGACGGCCGCAAAATAATACTTGCAAACGGCTGTTTTGATGTTCTACACGTCGGGCACGTACGATATCTGGCAGGTGCAAAAGCGCTCGACGGATTCCTCGTCGTCGGTATCAATTCTGACGAACAGGTCCGGGCTCTAAAGGGCATGGGCCGGCCGGTGCAGCCCGAGATGGACCGGGCTGAAATAATCGCGTCGATTTCGTATGTCGATGCTGTAACGATCTTCACCGAACCCACAGTCGAAGAGCTGATCAGAGCGATCAGGCCGGACATCCATGCAAAAGGTACCGACTACACGGAAATATCGGTTCCGGAACGAGAAACTGTTATCGCATGCGGCGGCCGGGTTGCAATAGTGGGCGACCCGAAAGACCATTCGTCTAGCGAGCTGATCGATGCGATCGCCGGAAATCGCTGAAGCTCTTGCCATGTTTTCAGCAAAAAATAAATCCGAGCTCATCATCGAAGTTTGGGAGAAGTTGGATTGTGAATCTGTCGGAGCTGTCGAAATAGAATCCATCGAGAAAGTGGTAAAAGAACGATTTGGCGACGCCGCTGTTGATTCACCAATGGTCATCGCGAGGCTCTTGGCAGACGAAGGTGCCGAGCTGCGTCATTCGGAGATCATGAAATTGTATCTGGACCGAGCGTCCGATCGGCCCTATGACGCTGCATTGACGAACCTATTCGATACTTCCCAACTTTCGAGACTTCGAACCTCGCTTAAGAATGCGGAAAATCTGAGGCGGAAACTTCTAAAGGAAAACGACAAGGCGGGTCTTCGTTTACTCCGTCAAACGGCAATCGACGCCAAGAAGCTATCCAGCGAGGGGGCGAAAGATAAACGACTTTCCGATGAACAACGCGCCGCAAATGCCGAAGCGGTTGAATGGATCACGCTCTGGCTTCAGTCGCCGGAACTTTTCGAGACCTGGATCAAGATGAGGATTTCGACAAAGGAATTTAAGGAGCGATTCAGCGATCTTAAATGATCTATGCGACGTTTTTTTGCACCGCCTGAAAATATTAATGACAACCATGTGACGCTCGATGAAAGCGAAACGCGGCACCTTCGCGATGTACTGCGGCTGCGTAGCGGCGAAACAGTCTACATTTTCGATGGCGAAGGAAACGAATACGAATGTCGGATCGATCAGATCGGGAAACGTGACACGAGACTGTCAGTAGTTCAAACCGTTCAGCCCCCCGCCGCAGAATCTACCCTTGATCTGGCCATTTGTTCTTCGATCTTAAAAGGAGACAAAACAGATTTCGCAATTCCGAAGCTGGTGGAACTAGGCGTGAATCGATTTGTCCCGATGTTGTCGGCCCGGTGCGATGTAAAACCAAAAGATGCCGGAAAGCGGGTTGAACGCTGGCGAAAGCTCGCGTTTGAGGCCTCGAAACAATGCGGACGCGCTCGATTGATGACGATAGAAGCAGTAACTGATTTTACCTCTTGCCTAAGTCGCGAAGCTCAAAACAAGGACCGCGATCTTATCCTATTTAGCGAACGCGATGGAAAACCTTTCTCGATTTCAAAAAGCCCGGTTTCTATTGCTGCATTCCTCGGGCCCGAAGGCGGTTGGGACGATGACGAGATCGAAGCAGCGGCAAAACTTGGAGCGGATGTAATAACACTCCACGGCAGAATAATGAAGGCGGACACCGCAGCAATTGCGATATCCGCCATTCTTCAGCACCGCTTTGGTGATCTTCACTAACGGTGCGGACGATAATACGCTTCGCCTCGTGGGGACATTTGCGCTTTCTTTCCTAACGCGGGAATTACGGCTTGCAGTACGGCCTTGTCTTCGATACGAAAATTCACGGTTCCGTTCGATCCAAGATCAGCATCCTGAAACTGGATCACCATATAGCGCCTTTTTTCTTTGATCAATGCGCCCAGCCCGGCACCCGGCAATGGGATGTATTTAACAACATTGCCGGCCGTCGACGTAACCGATTCTGCACTCGGGTAAACCGCCATCATCGCGTCGTAAGGCAATGAAAACTTTTCCTTCCCATCCTTTCCATAAAAGATAAGCCTGGCCCCGTCATCGTCGAACTTGAGCGTCCCTTTTTCTTTTTCGTTATAACCAAAGATCACGCCTTCATATTTCGCTTCGAAAGCTCCCGGAGCATTGCCCGGATCCGCCGGACGCTCGCCGTCTCCAACCGGGCGGACCTGCCCCGTGATCGACACACAAAAAACAACAGCAGCGACTAGAGAAAGAATAAAATACCGCATAGCTTTGGATTATAGACGGAGAGTCAAGTAATAGACGCTTAGAGGGACACAAAAGTTGTCATTTCGAGGCGGAAAAATTGAGTTTGTCGAGGTAGGGTTCGAGACGTTTTCGTGCTATATCGACGTATTCCGCCGATATTTCGGAGCCGAGCCAGCTACGTTTCAGCAAATGCGCAACTTTTGCCGTCGTGCCGCTGCCCATAAAACAGTCGTAAACCAGGTCGCCGGGATTCGTCCATGTGTTGATCTGGTCCTCGACAAGCTTTTCCGGGAATATCGCCGGGTGCTTGAAAGCGATCTTGTCGCCCGACGACGACGTCCCGACATTATAAGAAAAGATATTGCTCACCTTGCGCTCCGTCTTGATCTGCCTCCCGATGTCTTCGAGCGGCACGTTGCCGCGACCGGACTCGGTGATGCGGAAAGCTTTGATCTTCTGCCCTGCAGATTTCGTGGGTTCGGTGATCGGATTAAATGTCGCAGGCTGTCCTTTGGAAAAGCAGAACATATACTCGAATGCCTGTCTGTAACGCCGACCGCAGTCGCTCGGTATCGGGTTGTTTTTCACGTACAGCATCGTGTCGTGCACCTTGAAACCCGCTTTTCTAAACGCGAACGCGTGTTCAAAGCTCGTCAGTGTTTCATCGCCGTTCACGGTCCGATCAGCAACTACCCAAATCACCACGCCCCCCGTCTTCGTTTTGTGAAATAGCGACGCCGCGATCTCCTCGACCGGAAAATGATAGCCGTTGTAGTCTCGCAAGTCGTCATACGGCGGACTCGTGATCGTCATATCGACAAACTCATCCGGCATCCGACTCATGGTCTCGATGCAGCTTTCTTGATAGATCTTTCCAACCGATACCATTCGAATAAATCGTCTTGGTTTTATAAATTGCCTCCAGCTTTAGCTGGAGGTCAACGGGTCATAAACAAAAGGGCTCTAGCCCAACAAAAACGAGAATAATAATTCCGAACAGCTTTAGCTAAAGCTCAAAGGAAAATTCTATTTTCTTGTCCGGCTAGAGCCTGAGGCAATTGATGAAATTTTAATGAATATCCCACTTCGCCAGAAACCGCCGGATATGCCCGTTCTCCGTATCGTTCGCCAGCTTCGTCAAAAACGCGTGAAAGTCTTCCTGTTCGGCGTAATATTCTTCCTCTGTGATCTTGCCGCAAAAGTTTATCAGCC
>JBJMGN010000452.1:0-5001 GCA_045807885.1 Pyrinomonadaceae bacterium
AAACCTGAACCTGAAGCTGCTTCGATCGCGGGCTTCAGATAACGCTCGAGTGCGACGTGTAATTGCGCTTGGCGCATTTCTCTCGTAATTGCTGCGGCGCGAAGCGCTTTCTTAAATATTTCGTCGGCAGCGAGGGCACGGACAAAACGTGCGTCGCTACGCCAAAGCATCGGCAGAGAGTTTTCCAGCACCGTTCGTCCAACGTTGCCGCCGAGTTCGAGATATTTTTCGACGACCGCCGCGAGCGAGCCGGAGCGATGCGTAAATTGATTGATGCCGTACGAAATGCCGGCACCATCATTCAAAACAACACAGGCCGAGAATTCACCGAACGGCTTTCCCGTCTCGAATATATTGACGATTGCCATCGAGCTCAGAACGTTGCTATCGGAAAAACCAACTTGTTTCATCTCTGAAATTTGCTCTTGCAGATAATACATATGTTGTGTAACATGAAATGGACGGGCGATAATGGGCGAAGCCTTTAATGAGATTTATTTCGCCGCTTACATACCGCCCGGCCATAAGCAGAATACATAGCAATTAGCGGTTGCGGGAACGTAGGATGCAAGAAACGCACGGATCGAAAGCGATTCACGACTTTCACGCTTCGCAAAGGAAATCAATATCAAATGAAACAAGTGTATGAAATCAAGATCAGGCCAAAACTACGCCTCAGCGAGGTGGAAAGGCTGATCAAAACGCTCCGGATCATCATTCCGCCGCCGACCAGACACACATTGATCAAGATGTGCGAGGACGGCACGTTCGAAACGCTTGGCAACAAGCCGACCAATGTTGGCTGGCTTGTTTTCGAGGATTCCTTTCTGAAATGGGCCGAGAAAATGAACGGCGAGTCTGAAAATTGAGAAAGCGGTGCGTCGCTTGCATCCCGAGCAGATCAGCGTTCCAATTCGGAACAATTTTCGCTAACCTCGCCCCTCGTATGAACGACGAAATTCTACAAGACGCAGGAGACGACGCGGCCGAACAGCCGATAGTTTCCGAAAGCAACGCGGAGCTTGAAACGCTCCGGCAACAAAACGAAGAGCTTAAAAAAGAGATCAGGCTTGGGAAAGCTCGAGCCGCGCTCAATGCAGAACTTACCGCTTCAGGTGCTCACTCGCCCGAACTTTTGATCGCGGCAGCTGAAAAAGAAATTCAATTCGACGAAGATGGCGAGCCGGCGAACATTGCCGCCGTGATCTCAAAGCTGACGCAAAATTATCCCTCGCAAATCGGTCCCGAACAACCGATGTCGATCGACGCCGGCGCAGGCCGCATGAATCAAGGCAACTTCCTTACTCGCGAATCACTCGCAAAGATGAAACCCGAAGAGATCAGACGGCTCGATTGGGAAACCGTTCGGCAAGTGCTTGCCAACTGATAACGAACAAAAATCAGTGAACAGGGCTGGCTATTCACTGTTCACTTTTCACTTCTTACTTTTCACTAAAAGATTATGTCACTTACATTCATACCCACAGTTTGGGCGGCGCGCCTGTTGACCGCCCTTGAGAAATCGCTTGTTTATGGACAAGTAAATGTTTGCAATCGCGACTACGAAGGCGAGATCCGAGCAGCCGGCAATACGGTGAAGATCGGATCGGTCGGAGCAGTAACGATAGACGACTACACAAAGGACACGAACATTTCCGACCCGGAAACGCTGACCGACGACGCACAATCACTCCTGATCGACCAGGCTAAGTATTTTAATTTCTATGTCGACAGCATCGACCGCGCTCAACAGAATGCGAACGTGCTCGACACGGCAATGCAGCATTCGGCATGGGCCCTTCGAGAAAAAGCGGACGCCTTCATCGCCGGTTTGATGGAAACGGCCGTTCCCGCCGGAAATAAGATCGGGTCGGTCGGAACGCCGGAGGTGCCGACGAAAGATAACGCCTACGAATATCTGGTCGATCTGGGCGTAAAGCTCGACGAATCGAACACACCGCTCGAAGGGCGCTTTGTTGTTGTTCCTGCGTGGTTCCACGGCCTGCTGCTGAAGGACGAAAGGTTCGTGCAAGCCGGAACGCTGCGTTCGGACCGGGCCCTTGCGAATGGAACGGTTGGCGAGGCGGCCGGATTTTCGATCCTGAAATCGAATAACGTTCCGAACACGACCGCGACGAAATATAAGATCATCGCCGGCCATTCGATGGCGACGACATATGTCGAACAGATCGTGGACCTGCAAACCTACAAACCGGAAAAACGATTTGGCGACGGCGTGAAGGGCCTGCATGTTTACGGCGCAAAGGTTTTGCGCCCGGAAAATTTGGCATGTTTGATCGCGAATAAATCATAAAAGCCGTTGTCAGTGGTCGGTGGTCAGTTTTCAGTAAACCGATCATCGACCACCCGACAACTGACGACTGACTACCATGGCAACCGCACTAGAACAACTCAAAAACATCACCGCGTGGGACACCGAACCCACGCTTACAGAAGACGAACTCGAAGACCTGCTCGCGGCAGCGGCGATGCCCGACGACAGTGGCAAAACGCCGGAAACCGAAGGCTGGGAGCCGACCTACGACATAAACCGGGCTGCAAGCGACGCCTGGCTGATAAAGGCCGCACGTGCGGCGGCATTGGTCGAGGTCGACCCGCCCGGCAGCGGCATCGTCACGTCGAAGGTATTCGATAACTGCCGCTCGATGGCCCATCTTTATACGCGCCGCCGTTCCGCAACCATTTCAGTTTTGAAATAAAGGATTTCATCATGAACGATTTTAAGAATTTTCTTATCGCATATTTCAGCGCCGCACCGTCGCTTTTTGCGATGGCCGAAACACGGCTGCTTATTACTTTAATTTCAGCGATCGTGCTGCCGATCTTGTTTTTCACGGTCGGTAAAACCATCGATGTCGCACTCCAGATCTATCTCGACCGCCACAGGCAGAACCACGACCGGTAGGGAGTGTGCCCTAGCGGCAGCCTGACCGTTAGGGAGGGCTAGTTGGACCTTATGAATATTAGAACCAAGATCTACTTATCAATCGGCATCGTGTTTTTTCTTATCGTCGCAGCCTATTCGTTGTGGTCGAATTTTCAGCTCAACCGGTCGGAAAAATCTGCCGATGAAGCAAGGGCGATCGCGTCCCAAAAACAGGAACGAGCCGACGACCTCGAGATGCAGTCGCGCAAATACGAAGAAAAGATCGCATATCTCGAAACGAATTTAACCGAGCTGAAAATGCTCGCAACGAAACAAGATGAAGAACTTAAAAGTATCGAAGTTAATACCGGCAATGCTCGTGCTGATGTCGAGCGCGCTCGCCGCATCCGCTCAGCAGCCGCAACTGCCGAGGAAGTCTGCCGAAAGCTCGCCGACCTCGGCCACGGGTGTAACTAAAGTAAGAGTGACGCCTTCAGGCGTTCAAGACGGAACGCGTAAACGCGTCACTCTTGTGGAAGCATGCAATGCCGCGGCGGATGAGCTTCGCGTGTCATGGATCTTGATCGGCGCTCTTGAAACGGAGAACGCCGGGATTCGTGCAAGGCTTGATACCGAAAAACGCGCGAATGAATTACTTGATGAACTAAACAAAGCACGACGCGCCGAATCCGAAGCGTTGAGGTCAACCGTCGCAGCAAAGAACGAGACCATCGCCGCGAAAGACATCGCGATCGCCGCACAGGAAAAACTGATCGCAACCCTAAAAACCAAAAAACGCTCAACATGGGCCCGCATCGCCGACATTCTGCTCGGGTCCGGCCTAATTGCGATTCTCAAATAGCAATGAAATATTATATTTTGAAAGTGAAATGAAAATGCTTAAGGCACTTCGGCTTCTTATCATTATCATGACGGCGGCTGTCCTTGCGAATGGTCAGACTACAACCGGCGTTGTTTCAATCGAATTGGATGAAAAACAACTCGTGATTCCGTGCCCAAAAGGACAGCTTGGATGCGAGGGAATACCGTCGAAAGACTTTATCGTCGATGTTCGTGTTGGAACCGGCACGCGAGTATCTCGATCTGAAATTCGTTACGAGGTAACAAGGGGCAAGGTGATCGGTATCGGAAAGACAGTAAGTTGGGATCTTTCGAATCAATTACCTGGTACATATCACATCATCGCAACCCAATTTGTGGATGGTAAACAAACCGGAGAATCGAAAACTGCAACCATCAATATTTTTTCTGAAAAATGCAACTGTCATTGCGATTGCCCAAACCTCACAATCTCTAGTTCATCGAACGAAGCTCGAAATGGCGATTTGATCGTTTTTTCAGTTAACGCCGAAGGCGGATCATTTAGTCCAAGTTATTACTGGAATGTTGAAAACGGAGAGATTATTTCGGGCCAGGAAACTCCAACGATAAATGTAAAGGTGAAAGGAAATAGCGCAAAAAAGGAAGTTACAGCAAGCGTAAAGCTTGCAGGGTTTGGTCCCTATTGTACGCATTTCTGTTCGAAGCAAGTCTCAGCATCTGCAAAGATCATTGACTAAAAAAAGCCCCGACCAGCGAGGCTTTTTTCAATTAACCTAAAACCAACTTAAGGAAGGTTTTCCTTCGGGCCCATGCCCCACCAGTATTGGGTGTCGAGCGGTTTCTGTTTCGGCCATACCTGGTTTAGCGTATCGCCTTCAAAGAGTTCGCCGTTCTTCATCACGTAACGGATGGAGTTTGTGTTCTTGATGTCATCGAGCGGATTTTTATCCAGGATGATCAGGTCGGCGAGCTTGCCCGATTCGAGCGAGCCTACGTCCTGATTCAGGCCAATGGCTTCGGCGCCATAGATCGTCGCGACCTTTAAGGTTTCCATGGGCGTGAGCCCGCCGGACTGAACGTTCCATATCTCCCAGTGGACGCCGATACCCTGCATTTGCCCATGGCCGCCGATGCCTACACGTCCGCCGGCCTTCACAACACCGGCCGCACCTTTAGCTATCGCGCCATAATTATATTCTTCCGGCGCGAACCACTGCGGACGCCGGCGCATCATCCCGTTAACTAGTTCTGCAGGGATGTAACGCGCGAGC
>JBJMGN010000453.1:0-8761 GCA_045807885.1 Pyrinomonadaceae bacterium
CTTCGAAATTCGGCGTGTTTCCGTAGCTGGGTCCGAAACGATTGGGCGTGAACATGCCGCGGCTGTTATCGAGAAAATTTATCGAAGTGAATTGTCTGCAGCAGAACTCGCCGATCAATAAGGCCGCCGCTACAAAAACGCACGACCCAATGACGAGCAAGAACTTAGCTTTCCAGCCGGAATTTGGTCGGGTCATGTGATAGGACTACGAGCGCGGAATTACTTCCGAAGTAAAGATTTAAGCTAGCATAGACCAGAAAGAGCTAACAAGTTTGCCGTTGGTGGGCCTTCTTGCTTTGATGGGCGTTATATGCCAAATTCGAAATGAATCGAAAAACTAAACGGAGAAGGATCGAATGCCAACTATTACTGCTGAAACTGCGTCCGGACAGGTCACGCTAGATTGCGAATCCGGTCGAAAACTGGTTCTTTGCCTTGAAGACAATGGTGTCGACATTTTGCATCGCTGCGGTGGAAATGCTCGGTGCACAACGTGCCGCGTCGAGGTGATCGAGGGCGAAATTGCGCCAATGCGTGAGCCGGAGGAAATGGTGCTTTCGACCAAAGGCGACCTCGGGCCGAATACGCGCCTATCTTGCCAAAATCGAGTAAACGGCGACCTGCATGTGCGAGTGATCAATCAGGTAAGCGTGTCCGGCCTGGATGCCGGGCCGAGGCCCGCTGAAGAAGACACGCCTTGAATCGGCATTTCGCTCGTTCGAGGGTTGGCTCTCGTACAATACGGGAATTAGACTTTGATACAATTGGAATCAACGCAATTTTGGAAATAGGAGGAAGAATATGGGGCTGAACACGGTTTACAAGGCCAAGTCATTCGATCTAAGCGATCTGACCGGCATTTCAAATGAAACGCTGGCGATGCACTTTAAGCTGTACGAAGGCTATGTGACGAACACGAATACGCTGAACGAAAAGATCGCCGAACTTATCAAAGGCGGCGAGCTGGATGCGACGAAAACCGCGGCGTTCTCGGAGCTTCGTCGACGCTACGGATTCGAATACAACGGAATGGTGTTGCACGAATATTACTTCGACAACATGGTGAAAAACGGGACTGGCGATCCCGGCAAGGACTCGGCATTCGTAAAGGCCGCAGACGAAAGTTTTGGCAGCTACGACGTTTGGAAAGCCGATTTTGTCGCTACCGGAAAAATGCGAGGTGTGGGTTGGGCGGCCACCTACCAGGACCCATCGAACGGCGCGATCTCTAATCACTGGATCAACCTGCACGAAACAGGTAATGTCGCGGGGTACACGCCTGTTCTGATCATGGATGTCTGGGAGCACGCATTTATTAAAGATTACGCTCCAGCAGACCGTCCAAAATATATCGAAGCATTCTTCTCGAACATCGATTGGGATACGGTAAGTTCGCGACTTACAACTGCCGGAAGCGCGAAGGCTTAAAAAGTGAAAAGGGGAAAAGTGAAAAAGAGCGTCGATTGAACGTTCTTTAACTTTTCCCTTTTTCCTTAATACTTCGGCACTGACGGGTCGACGGTGTCGGACCATGCGCGGATGCCGCCTGCGAGGTTTATCAGTCGTCCTTCGAACCCTGCGTCTTTCAGATAACCGATCGCCTTCGCGCTGCGCACACCGCCTTTGCATTGAACGATCGTCGTCTTTCCTTTCTCGATCTCGCAAATACGATTAACGACCTCACCGAGTGGAATGAGCTTCGCCGTCGGAATGCGTGCGATCTCGTATTCAAACGGCTCGCGTACGTCGATCAATTGAAAATCGGAGGCACTGTCGATCAAAGATTTCAGTTCGACTGCTGTGATCTCTTCAAGGTCGGGCGTGGCTTTAACCGGAACCTTCAAACCACAGAACTCTTCATAATCGATGAGCTCTTTGATGGTCTGATTTTCTCCACATAACGGGCAATTCGGATCCTTGCGAAGTTTCAATTGTCGGAACGTCATCTTCCAAGCATCGAACAACAGTAGTCGATTCAGGAGGATGCCTTCGGCTCCAAGGATGACCTTAATGACTTCATTAGCCTGTATAGTACCGACGATTCCAGGTAATACTCCGAGCACGCCGCCCTCGGCGCACGAGGGAACAAGCCCGAGAGGCGGAGGTTCGGGATATAGGCACCGGTAACACGCGCCCTTGTCTGCCCAAAAAACACTCGCTTGACCTTCAAACCTGAAAATCGAGCCATAGACGTTCGGCTTACCGGTCAAAACCGACGCGTCGTTAACAAGATATCGAGTAGGATAGTTGTCGGTGCCGTCGACAATGACGTCAAACTCTTTGAAAAGCTCGAGAGCATTTTCACTTGTTAGTCGAGTTTCGTATGCTTCGACCTTCGTATTGGGGTTAATGTCCTGCAGACGTTCCCTTGCCGATTCGATCTTCGGACGACCCACGTCTTTTGTACCGTGAATGATCTGCCGTTGAAGATTTGACGAATCAACGACATCAAAATCGACAATACCGATCGTGCCTACTCCCGCCGCGGCCAGGTACAATCCGAGCGGAGACCCCAAACCGCCGGTACCGATAGTTAACACTCGGGCATTCTTCAGCTTTCGCTGGCCCTCAAGACCGACCTCCGGCAAAATCAAATGTCGCGAATAACGCGCGATCTCCTCGTTTGAGAGCTCGGGAAGCGAATCTAAAGACCTGGCTTCCGCCTGCGCGCTCCCACCGGCGATTGACGGAACGATCATTATTGTTTCGCCGTCCTTAACGAGCGTCGCGGGGCCGTCGAGATGACGGATGTCCTCATCACCGACGTATACATTAATAAAATTGCGAAGCTTGTCCTGCTCGTTGTAAAGATGTTTGCGGAGCTCGGAGTGCTGCGTTGCGAGCTCGCGAAGTGCGTCTCCTGCAGTTGCGGCATCGACCTCAACTTCCGAACTGCCGCCAGCAAACTGTCTCAAAGGTGTTGGTATTACAATTGTTACTGACATAAGTCTCCTTGAAAAAGGCGATTAAAATTTAGCCGTTTGCGCTCAGACGATCGTTGTTGGCAGATACGATCTCTTCTTCGATGAATTGCGATCTATCGTTCTGCATTACCCACGATCTGATATCGTCGATCTTGCCTTTGAGGACCGACCCGATGACATAAGACCAGACCGGCAAAGCGTGATCCAGGTCGTACTGCGAAGGGATAGCCCGATCGTCAGGGTGCGAGTGATAATAGCCAACCACATCAAGCTTCTTATCGCGGGCATAACGTTCGGCTTTCAAAACATCCTTCGGCAAGATCAGTACGCGATTGTGTCTTGCCTCCTCCTCTCGAGCATTTTCGAGTGGAAAGGTTTCGACAACGGTCTTCTTCCCTTCCGCGAATATGCCGATCAACATGCCGCCGCACTCATGTGGATAATCTCGTTCCGCGTGAGCGGTGATCGCGTCAATGATTGTCTGGTTTACTTCGATCATTCCCTCTTGGCTAACCTGATACTCCAACCGCTTTCCCTATTTCAACCAGGACGGGGAGCTCACCGCCCGACTTGGACTGTACGCCTTCGCTTACGCGCGGGCTTCCACATTTCTCCACTGCCTGTTCAATGTCTCTCAAAATATCGTTCACATCTTCGATGCCGACCGAAATGCGGATAAGGCCTTCGGTGATGCCAAGCTTCGCTCGCTTCGCCGGCGAAAGCTCTCGATGCGTTGCTGTGGCCGGATGAACAATCCCTGTGAACAGATCGCCCACGCTCGCAGCCCGAGTGCAAAGCTCAAGAGCATTCAAAAATCGGTACGCCGCCTCGCGTGTATCTTCGGCGAGACGAATCGTTACGATCGCGCCAAAATCGCTTCCGTGGAACGTTCGATCCAAAACCTCAGCCTCTTCGCCCTCAAACAACTTCGGATAGATCACCTCGCTGATTTGAGGCAGCTTCTGAAGTTGAGTTGCAAGCCGCTCGGCATTCGAGCATTGCTTTTCCATTCGCAATCCGAGTGTCTTGATACCGCGAAGGATCGAGTGAGCTTCCCACGGGCTCAAAACGCCGCCCGCCAACGTGAGTGCACCCAGCAACGCCGGTTTATCAAATTCTTCTTTCGCGACGACCACGCCACCGGTTGCATCCGCATGTCCTCCTAAGTATTTCGTTGCACTATGCACAACGAAGTCGGCACCGAGGTCGAGCGGGCGAGACAAATAAGGCGTCGCGAATGTGTTATCGACGATCAGCTTCGCGCCGACCTCATGTGCGATCGCCCCGCATTCCTCGATATCGCAAACCCTTAAAAGCGGATTCGACAACGTCTCGCAAAGCAGAACTCGCGGTTTCAGCTCGAACGCCTTTGCCCGTAAGGCGGCGACATCGTTGAAATCCTCGGTGACTGTTTTTACTCCAAACGCTCCAAACACAGTCAACAGCAGTTCAAATGTCGAACCGTAAAGGTCTTTGGAAGCAAGCACGACAGAGCCGTTCGACAACTCGCTTGCCAGCAAAGCCGCATGTAACGCGGCCATTCCAGACCCAAATGCGTAAGCAAACTTTCCGTTCTCGAGAGCGGCCATCGCATCTTCGAACGCCGCTACGGTCGGGTTGCCATAGCGGCTGTAAACGAAGCCGCTGGTTTCCCCGTCAACGATGCTGTCGATATCTTCGATTCGCTCGTGGATGAATGATGAGGATGCGTAGATCGGCGTTGAAGCCGGAATACCGGCCGGAGCATTTTTGCGTTCGCCCGCATGTACAAATTGTGTCGCCAAAGAAAAGTCGGTCATATTTATCTCCCGACAACTCCAAAAAGAAAAAAGCTCTCGTGCTAAAAAGCACGAGAGCTTTCATTGAAATCTCTTTGCAGTTGTTTAGCAGTTTTTTTAGTGGAGCAAGTTAACCTTAAATCGCCACTTTCGTTTGCCTTCGTATATCGAAGGCTGTAAAAGAACTAATGGCAGATTATCGGAACGCTTCTCGACTTGTCAAGCTTAATTTGCAGCGCGCAACGATTTTCAAAGAACGTCTGGTGGAACCTCACCCTTTCCAAAACTCTTCTTCCAAATAACGCCCTCCGCCATCGCAAAGGATCGTGACAACAACGGCCTCGCCTTGGAGACGCTTGGCGGCCTCGATCGCGGCGTGGACATTCGCCCCCGAACTCGGTCCGACGAACAATCCCTCTTCACGGGCAAGCCGGCGCGTCATCGCTTGTGCAGATTCGGTCTCAATGAACAATTTCTCATCGGCAAGTTTGCTGTCGTAGATGCCCGGCACGATCGCGGTCTCAAGATGTTTTAACCCTTCGAGCCCATGAAGTGGTGACGAAGGCTGGACGGCGATCGCCGTTAAGTCGCGATTCAATTCCTTCAATCGGCGAGTCGTACCAGTGAACGTTCCGGTCGTTCCGAGCCCCGCAACGAAATGCGTCACCCTGCCGTTCGTTTGCCACCAGATCTCGTTTGCGGTCGTTGCGTAATGCGCCTTCCAGTTAGCTTCATTATTGTATTGGTCGGGATAGAAGTAACGATCGGGATTCTTCCGGTAAAGGTCGCGAGCAACTCGCTGCGCACCGTCGGTCCCTTCGAGCGGATCAGTTTCGATGATCTCCGCTCCGAGGTTTTGCAGGATCTGTTTTCGCGCGCTGCTGGCGTTTCCCGGCACGGCAAGCGTTACGCTGTAGCCGCGCGCCGATCCGATTATCGCGTAAGCGATGCCAGTGTTCCCGCTTGTCGCATCCAGGATGGTCTTATCTGCAGTTAATTCGCCGTTTCGCTCGCCGGCGAGGATCATCGCGAGAGCCGGTCGGTCCTTTACCGACCCGCCGGGATTCATGTACTCAGCCTTAGCCCAAACCGAAATGCCATCGGTAAGGTCTGCAGTCACTCGACGAAGCCTGATCAGCGGCGTGTTTCCGATAGCCGCCTCGAGAAATCCCTTAGCGATCTCGTCCGCACGAAATGTTCTCGACACTTTAGTTTCTTTTACCGCTGTCTCCATGGTTTGGTTCGAATGAAAACGCCGCGAGATTTGAGCACTCGCGGCCGTTGGGTTAAATGATCTCTGCGTTATTCTCGATCTTATTCAAGACGCAAATGCCCAACCGCCGGCGCCGTACAGGCGCACGGGATGCAGCAACAACATGTGCATTTGATTGAGCTTAAAGTCGACATTCTTGAATCTTTACTTAAAAGTCTATATTCTGAATCTAAAGAATCGCGGAGCGGAAGTCAACTAATTTTTTTCCAGCTGAAATGTTAAACTTTACGTTCGCGAAATGGCCGACACGATGATCGAAGAAAAGGTTTTAGTTCAAAGTTTTCTTAACCGGAAGCAGCGCGAGCGGCTGAAAAAGCCGGATTGGCTGAAGATCAAGCTCGGCGACCCGCGCAACCAAAACGCTGTGCTCGACCTGATCAGCGGGTTGAATCTGCATACCGTTTGCCAAGAAGCGAAGTGTCCAAATATTTTTGAATGCTGGACCGACAAGACGGCTACGTTTATGCTCGGCGGCGATACGTGTACTCGACATTGCGGTTTCTGCGCGGTGAACAAAGGCAAGCCGATGGACCTGGATCCAATGGAACCGACACACGTTGCTGAGGCGGTCAAGCATCTCGATCTGAAGCACGCGGTCATAACTTCTGTAAATCGCGACGATCTGTCGGATGGTGGTTCGACGCATTGGGCGGAAACGATCGTGCGAGTTCGGGAGATGAATCCGGAATGCAAAGTAGAAGTTCTTATTCCGGATTTCAACGGCGACGAAGACGCGCTCAACAATGTCCTGCGAGCACGTCCTGACGTTCTGAACCACAACACCGAAACGATCGCGCGGTTATATCGTCGCGTAAGGCCGGATGCTATCTACGAACAATCGATGGAATTGCTGACACGCGCCGCGCATTTTCGCGATACGCAATTTCCTGCGATGATGACGAAAAGCGGTATTATGGCCGGCCTTGGAGAAGAGTTTGAAGAAGTCGTCGAACTTATGAAAGACCTTCGCAAAGCCTCGTGTGACATCATGACGATCGGGCAGTATTTACAACCCTACGAAAAACGTTTACCGGTCGAGCGCTACGTAACACCCGACGAATTTGCCGAATGGAAAAAGATCGGAGAGGCGATGGGCTTCAAACACGTAGAATCATCGCCGCTGACCCGGAGCTCTTATCACGCACGGCAGCAGACCGAATCGGGACAAGTCTCGTGAAGATCCTTGAAACAGAGCGCCTTTCCATTCGGGAGGTCGAAGCCGACAGAGATGCGGAATTCATGCTCCAACTGCTGAATTCTCCCAAATTCATTCAATACATCGGCGACCGAAACGTCCGTTCGGTGAATGAATCACATGATTTTATACGTGACCGTTATCGCAAAAGCTACGAAGTAAATGGATACGGGCTTTATGCCGTCGAATTAAAGCCAGATGTTAACGATTCGATTGGCGAGCAGATAGGCGTCTGCGGATTTGTTCGACGGGATTCGCTGCCGGCGCCGGACATTGGCTTTGCATTCCTGCCGAAACACGAAGGTAAAGGCTACGGCTTCGAATCGGCAAACGCACTTTTAGGTTTCGGCCGCGAAACCCTCAATTTCACCGAGGTCCTGGCGATCACAACATTGGATAACAATGTCTCCGGTAAACTACTTGAAAAACTCGGATTCGTATTGCAGGAAATAACTGAAATGCCGGATGGCGAACGCCTCAAGTTGTTTAGGATCGACCTTTCGATGGAGTCGCACGGCAACAAGAATAAAATGAACGCGGAAAATTCTTCAAGGTAACTTTTGCGCTATACTGCTTTTCAAAAATGAACGAAATCGAAAAAAAATCTGCAATCGACGTCCTCAACAAGATCCTTGAGCTGGAGTTGGCCGGCGTAGTGCGGTACACGCATTATGCCCAGATGGTATTTGGTTACAACCGAATTCCGATCGTCTCCTGGCTAAAAGGTAACGGCGACGAAAGCCTCGCGCACGCACATAAGGCGGGTGAGTTCGTTACGATGCTCGGCGGCCACCCGAGTCTAAAGATCGGCCCGCTGCTCGAAACGCACAAGCACGACATCGGCGATATTTTGCGCGAGAGCCTCGAACAAGAATCGTCGACGCTTGCGGCCTATTACGATCTTCTCAAACTTGCCGAAGGCAAATCAGTCTCGCTCGAAGAATATGCACGTGAGATGATCCTGCTCGAAGAGATGCATCTGGATGAAGTGAACAAGATGCTTCGCAAACCGGGCGAGATAGAGCCTTTCAGCGAGTAGGAACGAGAAATCGAAAAGAAAAGCAGAGCCCAATCAGGCTCTGCTTTTTGTTTGCATTGAGATCGTCATCTACGGCAATCGATCGTTCATCAACTGTGTGACCGCCCGTTCAAGCTGCGAATCTTTACCGGTGAGGGATTCGCCTATCGGCCGCGTAACCGGAATATCGACCTGACGCGGATTAAGTTCCATGTTCTTGCCGTCACTTCCTAAGATCAACTGGCGCGGCAGTCTTACGGTCGTTCCGTCAAAGAGTTGCGCGTTCCAAGTGTAGATGATCCAGCCCGCGGTTGGTTCGCCAACCACCTTTCCAAGTTTGAGCGAGCGGTACCCCTCGGTCATGTCTTCCGCGTCGGAAAGCGAGTGCTGATTTGTAACCAAAACTGTCGGCTTCTCCAATGCACGCTGGCCGAGAGCAGAACGAGCGGGTACGTTCCAAAGACCGCGCTCCTTCATAGTCATATACCCGCGGCGCGCCAGAATATCGATAACGTAAGGATTGATGAAACCCCCATTGTTGTTTCGGATGTCGACAACAACGCCTTCTTTACT
>JBJMGN010000454.1:0-4980 GCA_045807885.1 Pyrinomonadaceae bacterium
CGGGACAAACATATGGGTTTTATGACCAATTTGTACAAGATTTCGTTGAATTCGCTCAAAACCCTTATGTTTGCGCCACCCGCGCGCCATCTCGATCACTGCGCCGGCGTGGCGCAAGAATCAGCGTTTTGGCGAAAAAACATGCTTGGGACAGTGGGACAGTTTGGGGCAAAACTATGTGGTCATCGGCTGCAGTATTTCTCGGATCTGCCGTCGTTGGGCAGTTGCGAGATCGTCGGGAAGCTCTGAAGGGTTGAACCAGCGTACTTCCATGATCTCGGCACTTTTTACCGACGGTTCACCGTCCGCCATGGCGGAAAAAAGCACTTCGATATGTACACCGGTGGTTCTAATGGAGTATAGTTTCAGCTGAGTAAGTTCGATACCGGTCTCCTCTCGAACTTCTCGCCTGATCGCATCCTCGGCCTGTTCACCTTTATCGATAAAACCTCCGGGAAACCCCCAACCGGAATAGGGCCTCAGGACGTGATTCAAGAGCAAAACTTCTCCCTTTTCATTTGAAACAACCGCGGCAGCAGACACCGTGAACGAGCTTTGCGTCGAACGTACGAGCAAGGCCCGTGTGTCGGGAGAAATAAGCCGCCAAATTCGTCTGATCGCTTTTTTGAGCATCGGATTAGTTCAGAACGCCGGTAAAATCGGGGCGTGCTCGTAGTGCAGGAAATTTGTTCGTGTATTTAACGTAGTAACGGCCTTTCCCCATCGGTTGCCAGTTGACACCCCACATTCAAATCCCTACGAGCGAGGATATCAGATATGAAGTACTTCGATCTCCGCGTCCGCTTTTTACTCTTTCTATTACTAGTTTCTCTCAACGGCTCTGTTGCGATTTCCCAGGATATAAAGTCGAGCAGCGGTCTCAGCCAGAACTTTCGCAAATTCGATGTCGCTCAAATCACGGCAAGATCGACCGATAGTCTGAATGGGCCGCGAAAGGTTTTACGGATGTCTGTCAACGGCGAGATTATTGAATTGAATCTGACGCCAAACGACCTCCGGTCAGCAAACTACCGCGCGGAAGATACGGGCCCTTCGGGCGTTCGACGGCTAGATGCGGTGCCAGTCAATACCTTCAAAGGTGCTATCGCCGGGAGAACTGGCTCGGACGTGCGACTTACGATTGACGGCTCAAGAATTGAAGGCTATTTCAAAATGGATGGGGATCGATTTTTTATCGAGCCTGCTGACAAGTATTCAGCTGAGGCTGCCGAGTCGGACTCGGTTATCTATAAGGCAGAAGATTCATTAGTCGACAATTCCTTTGCCTGCGAAGCCGACGTACCGGCAAGAATAAGGCTCGGAGACAAAATGGTATCCAGCCAAGCCGTCTCGACACCAGAATCGTTGCGGAGATTCGATGTTGGCACCGAAGCGGATTATGAATTCGTAAATCAGTTCGGCTCGGCAGCCGCGGCAAACAGCGAGATCCTTTCGATCATGAACATGGTCGAGGGCACATACAGTACGGAACTTAATTTGCGGCTACAAGTGTCTTTCCAGCACACCTGGACGACACCTGATCCCTACGCGGGACCCAATGCCAACACGATATTGACTAACTTCCTGAACCATTGGAATACAAATTATCCAGCCGCAAGTTATTGGCGAGATGCCGCCCACTTATTTACAGCAAAACCGAATGTACTGGCAACCGGGCTCGCATATGTGGGAGTCGTTTGCCAAAACGGTGGATATTCATACGGCCTAAGCGGTTATGTGAACTGGACCCCGGGAAAGTATCTGATTTCGGCGCACGAGATCGCACATAATCTTGGCGCCCAGCATGTCGATGTTACGCAAAGCTGTTCGAACAGCTTGATGAATGCTCAGCTTACCAGTTCGACGCCGATGTCATTCTGCGCATACTCGAAGTCGCAAATAAATTCCTACATCGCAGCAAGCGGCACGTGCCTGATTCCGGTTACTGGCTCAACGCGCTTCGACTTTGACGGTGACAACCGTGCCGACACCGCCGTGTTCAGGCCGAGTGAAGGAAACTGGTACATACGTAAGAGCGGCGGCGGCTTCTCAATAATGCAGTTTGGCCTGAATGGTGATAAGCCGGTCTCCGCTGACTATGACGGTGACGGCAAATCCGACGTGGCGGTTTTCCGAAACGGCGTCTGGTGGAGACTGCTTAGCGCAAACAATACGATCGATTCGATAAATTTCGGTCTACCCGGTGACATTCCAGTACCCGCAAATTTCGATATGGACGGCAAGGCCGATATTGCTGTTTTCAGGCCGTCAACTGGCCAGTGGTACTGGATAAAGTCGGGAAATATGTCTTTCAATGCGGTCAATTTCGGATTAAACAGTGATGTGCCTTTGCCCGCAGATTTCGACGGCGACGGCGTCGCTGAAGTAAACGTATTTCGCCCGTCGAATGGAACCTGGTACCGCATCAACAGCTCGAATTCAGCTTTTACTGTCGTGCAGTTTGGGCTTCCCGGCGATAAACCTCTGCTCGGCGATTTTGACGGAGATGCCAGGTCCGATATAGCAGTGTGGCGCCCGTCGACAGCTGAGTGGTTCGTGATAAGAAGTGCCGACTCGAGTTTCCGCTTCATCGCCTTCGGCCTGCCCGGCGATATTCCTGCTGCGGGCGATTTCGATGGCGACGGCCAGTCGGATATCTCGGTTTTTAGGCCGTCGAACGGAACATGGTATCGGCTTAACAGTGGCGACTGGCAGTTTATTAGTATCCAATATGGATTGCCGGGCGATACGCCAGTGCCGTCCTATTATATTCAGTAAGCATTCAAAATTGTTTCTCGCCGGTCGTTTGTGCAAAATAGGCATTCGGCCGGCGATTCGATTTTATGACCATTGATGAACAACTTTCGTATCTGAAAAAAGGTACTGTTGACCTCATTCGCGAAGACGACTTGCGCTCGAAAATGGAACGAAGCGCGAGGACCGATACGCCCTTGCGAATCAAGCTTGGACTTGATCCCACCGCGCCGGATATTCATGTCGGGCACACGGTCGTCATTCGCACATTGAAGGCGTTTCAGGATCTAGGGCATACAGTCATTTTTCTTATCGGCGACTTCACTGGAATGATCGGCGATCCTTCCGGGCGAAATGTGATGCGGCCGCCGCTTTCACGCGAGGAGATAAATGCGAACGCCGAGACTTACCAGAAGCAGATGTTCAAACTGCTTGATCCCGAAAAGACCGAATTGCGATTCAACGGCGAATGGATGGATAAATTCACGTCGGCCGATTTCGTTAAGCTGACTGCAAAGACTACCGTCAAGCAGATCCTCGAACGCGACGATTTTACAAAACGCCTGAACGAAGAGAAACCGATCTCGCTTCACGAGTTGCTTTACCCGCTGGTTCAGGGCTACGATTCGGTCGCACTCGAAAGCGATGTTGAGTTAGGGGGCACCGACCAGAAATTCAATCTGTTAATGGGGCGCAATCTTCAACGCGAGTTCGAGCAGGAGCCACAGGTCATCATGACGACGCCGCTGCTCGAGGGCTTGGACGGTGTGCAGAAAATGTCGAAGAGCCTAGGCAACTACATCGGCATCGAAGAGCCGCCTAGCGAAATGTTCGGCAAGGTGATGTCGATCAGCGACGAGCTGATGTGGCGGTACTACGAACTTCTTACTGACCTCGGCCCCTCCGAGATCTCAAATTTGCGTTCGCGGATCAATGAAGGTGAAAACCCTCGAAACATTAAGGTCAACCTCGCAAAGCTGATCATCAAGGATTTCCATTCGCAGGCCGACGCTGATTCTGCGGAAGACGAATTCAACCGTCGGTTCGTCAGGAAAGAAACTCCCGACGATGTCGAAGAAAAACCTATCGGTGTCGGTTCGTACCGCCTCCCGGAATTACTTGTCGAAACCGGTCTTGCTGCTTCCAAAGGTGAAGCCAAGCGATTGATCGAACAAGGCGGCGTGCGGATCAATGGTGAAAAGTCGACCGCAACTGCCGCTGAGATTGCCCTTGCGGCAGGCGATTCGATCCTGTTACAGGCTGGCAAGCTTCGATTCCTCCGCGTTACTGCCCGTTAGTGTCTTTGTCTGTACTAACTAACCAGTTATAATCGAAAATACGTTGAAAACCGCCGTTACACGACGAGAGAGATTTGCACAGCGCCTGAACGATGTGGCGGCAGCCGAAAAGCCGCTTCGCGAACTGGCCGGCAATCTGTCAAAGGTCGCAAGACATGCGATCAATGAAGCGAACAGTCTTTCGCTGGAGCAGGTCACCATTCGGCTGAAGCGCCTTCCGAAGCTGCTAGACGGTTTTAAGATCGTTCATCTTTCCGACACACACCACAGCCCGTTCACAAGCCTTGAGCATATCGAAAGAGCGGTAGAGTACGCCAACTACATCAAACCCGATATGTTCTGCTTGACGGGTGACTATGTTTCGCACGAACAAAAGTACATTGCGCCGGTCGCCGAAGTCCTTGGCTCGCTGAGATCTGAATTCGGTACCTTTGCGTGTCTGGGAAACCATGATCACTGGACAGACGCCGGCCTAGTTACTGACCTATTCCGCGGCGAGGGCATCACGATGCTCGTAAATGAAGGTTTGCGATTTTCTGCTCGCGGAGCATCATTCTGGCTTGCCGGCGTCGACGATCATATGGTCGGCAAAACGGATCTCAAAGCAGCACTCAGCGGCTCGTTTCCCGACGAGATGAAGCTGCTGCTTGCTCACAACCCAGTAATATTTCGACGTGCAGCTCGCCTCGGCGTCGATCTGACTCTTAGTGGCCACACTCACGGCGGACAGATCAAAGTACGCGATCCGGAAAAACGTATCCTGCCGCAACGCCGCCTGAAAGCCGGTCTGCATCGGCGTTCCGACTCTCAAATCTATATCACGCGAGGAATAGGTACCGTCGTCGTCCCAATGCGATATCAATGTCCGCCTGAGATCTCGCTTTTGGAGCTTCGAACCGCTGAATGACAGAGCAGCAAATCTCAACCC
>JBJMGN010000455.1:0-13835 GCA_045807885.1 Pyrinomonadaceae bacterium
CGATTGACGGCGATGAAGGCGCATAGCCTTCAAAATAACCTCGCGCGGTGTCGGTAGCATCGATATCCGCACCCGCAAAAACCGTGATCGCCCGGTCAGGCTTGACCTCAGAATTTTCGAGCGCTAATGCGATTCCGGGGCGAACCCCGCCCGCCGCACAACCGCAAACCGAGTTTACAACGACCATCAAAGTGCCGTCGGTATTTTTGACCGCGTCTTCGACAGCTTCAGTTGTTTTGGTCTCTTCCACGCCGAGCTGTGCTAGTTCAGCACGCATTCCATGGATCATCATTTCCGGATATGGCATAAATATTTTCCTTTAAGATCTTAAAATTGCTTGCAGGACGAATCCTGACCTTTTTTTCAAGTATCCGATAGCCGGCGAATTTCGTCAAGCGCGACCAGGGTTTCATATTGCGGTTTGCCCCGGCGCAAACATTTCTCTAAACTTCCACTAACGCAACCGATGAGTATTGAAACCGAACGCAAATATCACCTAAGCGAAAGGCGGCTCGAAGAGATAGTTTCGCGGCTGAATGAGCTGGGGGCTGAATTCGAGAAAGAGGTTTTTGAAGTTAACTACCAACACCGCGGCGGCGAAATGGACGAGCGCGGTGCAACATTGCGATTGCGAAAGATCGGCGATTTTTCGGTTTTGACTTACAAAGAAAAGATAAAGAACGCAACCGGCACCAAGCAAAAGATGGAGTTTGAAACCTCTGTTTCCGACGTCGAAGCAACGGAAAGGATCATTGAACGTCTGGGGTATCGCCGTACCGCGGTTTACGAAAAGCGCAGGAAGTATTGGAAATTCAGCAATGTTGAGGTGGTTCTGGACGAGCTTCCGTTCGGGCTTTATATGGAGATCGAGGGCACAGTCGAAACGATCGAGGCAGCGGAAAAGAAACTGGGGCTCAAGGAGCTCGAACGGGAACCGCGCGGTTACCCGCGGTTGACCGTGAAGTACGGCAAGATGAACGGTGATGTTGCGGAAGCTCGTTTCGAACGTTCGACAAGCGCCTAATCGGTCGGCAGTTTTCCAATGAATGCCTTTTGAGAATCTACTTCTTTCGCGTTTCCGAGTGGCACTGTTTTATAGGTGCCGTCAGGTTTCAGCAGCCTTGCGTTGACGTTATCCTTCAAATAAACAGCCAGCATCGTCTCAAACATATATCGCTTGATCTCTGGGTCCAGGATCGGCAGCGTCACTTCAACACGACGGTCAAGATTTCGCTGCATCCAGTCCGCACTGCTTATGTAGATCTCGCCGTTCTCCGCGGTTCCGCCGTTTGCAAAATAAAAGATGCGGCTGTGCTCGAGGAAGCGGCCAACGATCGAACGAACACGAATATTGTCTGAAAGCCCCTTAATTCCCGGCCGAAGCGAACATGTTCCACGCACTATCAGATCGATCGTCACTCCCGCATTCGAGGCCTCGTAAAGGCGGTCGATCAGTTGGGTATCGGTCAGGCTGTTGATCTTCAATATGATCGCCGCGGCCATTCCTTTCTTTCCATGTGCGATCTCGCGGCCGATCAATTCCAACAAATGCTCCCGGAGACTTAGCGGCGCGACAATGAGGCGAGTAAATTTGTCTTGCTGCGAATAACCGGTAAGGAAATTAAACAGGTTCGAGGCGTCGGCTCCGACCTCTTCGTCACATGTTAAGAGGCCAAGGTCGGTATATTGCCGTGAGGTCAAGGGATTGTAATTACCCGTGGCGATATGAACGTAGCGAACGAGCTTTTCTTTCTCTCGACGAACTACCAAAAGTACTTTCGAATGCGTTTTTAGCGAGCTAATGCCGTATACGACATGCACGCCTTCGTTTTCAAGAGCGCGCGCCCATTCTATATTCATTTCCTCGTCGAATCTGGCTTTCAGCTCAACCAGGGCTGTCACCTGTTTGCCCAACTGACTGGCGCGTATCAACGAACGCACGACCGGCGAATCTTTGCCGGTTCTATAAAGGCATATCTTTATGGCTTGAACGTACGGATCCTCGGCGGCTTCCGCGATGAAATCGGTCACTGCACCAAACGACATGTACGGGTGATGCAGCAGAACATCATGCTTTTTCAGGATGTCGAAAACACTCTTCTTCTCCGACAAGATCGTTGGATGAACTATCGCGATGGGCTCATCTTTAAGGTCGGGACGATGTGCCTGGTAAAGCTGCATCAGGTCGGGGATATCGACAAAACCCTCGATCGGATAAATATCCTGGTCCGTCAGCCCGATTCCCTCAGCCAGTGTCTTCAGCATCTTTTCCGGCATATCCGACGACACTTCAAGCCGCACCGGAAAGCGAAATCGCCTTCGCTGCAGCTCGCGCTCGAGCGTTCGCAAAAGGTCACCTGCTTCGTCTTCGCGAAGCTCGATGTCGGCATCGCGCGTAACGCGGAACAGGAAGCCCTCGCCGGTCTTCATGTTCGGAAAAAGCTGCTGCGCATTAGCGGCGACCACTTCCTCAAGCAGCGTGAACCGTCCCTTTTTCTCGTTTATCGGTATCAGGCGCGGGACCGACGACGGCAGCTTGATCCTGGCGAACCGCTTTTGCCTAAAAAGATATTTGAGATTCTTTTGTGTATGGTGCCTGTTGGGTTCAATAAACAGACCCAGGTTGAGGCTTAGGTTAGAGATATACGGAAACGGATGGCTCGAGTCGACTGATTGCGGCGTTAATATCGGAAACAAATTATCGCGAAAGTACTTTTCGAGCTTCTTCTTGTCCTTTGCGGTTAGCGATGAATACGGCTCGATCGTGATCTCGTCGAGCGCGAGCTCGGGAATTACCACCTCATTGAGGTAAACCGTTTGTTTTTTCAAGATCGGCCGCAAGCGTTTTCCTATCTCGCGAAGCTGTTCGATCGCCGTTAGTCCGTCGGGTGAAAGTTCACGGACGTCCTCTTCGATCTGTTCCTTCAATCCGGAGACGCGGATCATAAAAAACTCGTCAAGATTGGTGGAAAAGATCGATAAGAATTTCAGGCGCTCAAGCACAGGGACGTTTTCGTCCATCGCTTCGTCCAATACGCGGCGGTTGAACTCCAGCCAGCTTAGCTCGCGGTTGAAATAACGCGGGCCGTCGAATACGGCACTTGTCGACGATTCGACAGCCGCTTCAGTATGTTTTTTCGGAAGCGTCAGGTCCTGATGGCTCATAAAGGGCGAAATTCAGTATACGGTATGTCGGTCGCCGCGGATATTAAAATTTTTTCCCCCGCTCGGTAATCAAGGTCGGATATCGACGACTGCCCCAACGGGAACCAATTCAAACAATTCCGCTATCTCGTTATTATTCAATGCGATACAGCCGTCTGTCCAGTCGCCGTCCGTTCCGCCGCCGTGAATGTATATTTCACCCCCGAGCTTTGTTTTTTGGAGGGGTTTTGCTTTTTCATTGATCGCTTTTTTGATCGAATCGGACTCTTCTTTGGAAATCAGATTCTCCTTTACGCCGCGTTCCGCATCTTCGATCGACGGATAACTTATACCGAGCGAAAGATGGAATTTGCTCTCCGGATTCTTTGTGAAAACGTAAAATCGGCCTTCGGGCGTCTTGCCGTCGCCCTCGACCGCCTTGTCGCCCGCAGGAGCGAAACCAAGCACGACGGCGAATGTCTTGATGAGGTTTTCACCCTCATACACTCGAAGCGTTCGCTCCTTTTTATGGATCTCTATTCGAATTCTCTGCATTTCAGTTTTTAACCGCAGCCACGGCCTTCGCCATTTCGAGCATACGTTTTTCTTCCGTCGGATTTTTATTCTTTTGCCAGAACGCTGCGAGGTTTTTGTAGCGTTCGGCCGGGTCGTAGTTCATCGCCCACGCCACTTTTGCCATGCATTCAGGACAATTGTCGAGCGGCCTGCGGTCGGTTTCGGCTAGATGATTTGTTCCGGACATCAGGCACTCATATTTGGTGCAATGTCGTATCCCAAACATATGACCGACCTCGTGCATCGAGATTTTCAGCGTGCGCGTTAACAGCCGATCGGGAGCCCTACTGACTTTTGAAACACGGTCAGAAAGCCGGTAAAGCGACCACACGCCTACGCGTTTTTCCAGGCTCGCCTGGCCGAAAACGAAATGCCACGTATCGCTCGGGTAGAGATCGACATTGGTGAACGCGATAAAAGCAGCCGCGTCATCCGGGATCAATTTCGGCAGAACATCGTCGAGAAAATACGTGGTTCGGATCTGGAGATTTTTCGGATATCCGATCTCCCGTTTCAGATCTGCCGGCACGTTTCCGATCTCCCGATCCGCGTTCAATTTAACCGGCAAATTGTAGAACACCTCCATGTAGTCGGCCGTCAGCCTGATCGCGTTTCGCTGCTGGGCCGAGAAATTTCCGATCGGCTGGATATAGATCGTCCGTCTTTCTGCCGTCGGGAGCGTCGGGTTTGACGCGATGTATTCTTCGAACGTTTGACCCGGTTCGTGCTGCGAATCGAGCCAATCGCCTTCCTCGACATGCATCGGCTTGTAAAACTTAACCACGGCGTCACGCTGTTTTTTGAGAAGTTCGACACGTGAATCATGTTCTGAGGAACCGGCGTTCGAAGCCGTCTGCTTTGTATCGGAACATGCGACCGCGGCAACGGCGATAATGATGACCAAAAGCCATCTCATAGATCATTTGACACCTTAATACTTCTTGGGTCGTCGCCATCGCCATCGATCGTAATATCAAAAGTCCTCGAATCGAATTGGTTATTTCCTAGCCGCTCGGCCCATTCGATAATTACGACCGCGTTTGGTTCCGCGAGGATCTCGTCGAGACCGATCTCGAAAGCGGCGTTCTCGCTTGCTTCGATTCGCCAGAGGTCGATATGGTAAACGTCGAATCGGGCTGTCTTATATAGATTTACTAGAGCAAAGCTCGGGCTGGTGACTTCGTCCGTATCGAAATCGAGGCCGTGCAAAATACCCTTGGTCAAAAGCGTCTTGCCTGCGCCAAGATAACCGTGAAGCAGAACAACATCTTGTGCACGAAGCTCCTCCGCGAGCTTCGTGCCGAGATCGAACGTTTCTTCCGGAGATCGGCAAACGATGGATTGGTTTATCAGCGATCGATCAGACATTCGGAACAATCAACTATCAACTGAGCCCGACGCTTCAAATTGCGCAAAGACCTCTACGAGGCATTCGCGAGTGTCAGATGCCGTCATAACACGTTTGCCGAACTTCTTCTCGGCAATATCGCCAGCCATACCGGCAACATAGACCGCAGCTACGACCGTTTCGAAAATGTCGATCTTCATTTGCACAGCTTGTGCGATAAAACCAGTAATAATTCCGGTGAGCGTGTCGCCATTACCGGCCTTTCCGAGGCCGGGATTTCCGGTGGGATTTACAACGACATTTCCATTCGGCGCTCCGATCAGATTTCGCTCGCCTTTGAGTACGAGAATGACGTTGTGCTCGGTCGCAAAATCGCGAACTGCTTTGACGCGATCCTTTATTACCTTTTCGAATCCTTCTTTTTCGAGGCCGAGGAGTTTTCGAAACTCGCCCTCGTGGGGTGTGAGGATCAGTGGTTGTTCCTCATCCATTGCAGAAGCCCGCACGTTAGTAAGGGCGTAACTATCAACGTCCTGATTACGCCCTTGCTCACGCGCGGGCTTCTTCATTTTTTCGTGCCACGGCGACAGAGCTGTCAGCCCGTCGGCGTCGATGACGATCGGCATTTTGCGTTCGTCGACGATCCTTTTGATGAAGCTTTTCGTTTCGTCTTCCTTCGAAGATAATCCGCTGCCCACGGCAATGACGTCGACATTTTTGGAAAACTCCGTTATTTCGTCGAACGCTTTTTCCGACGCGGAACCGTTTTCGGTTTCCGCAATCCCCCGCACCATCACTTCCGGCGAAACACGTGCGACCACCGAATCACGCGAACTCTCCGGCACCGCAAGCGTCACTAGCCCGACCCCCGACCTGATCGCCGCATCGCCACACAAAACCGCCGCCCCGGTATAATCGCGCGAACCCGAGATCATCAATGCGTGACCGCGTTTGTTTTTGTAGGAACTGTTTGAAAACTCTGACTTACTTAACCATTCGGCGACGTCGTCTTTTTCGGCGAGAAATAATTGTGGTCGCTGTTCGTCGATCAGTTCCTGTGGTGAGCCAATGTTTGCGACCAACAGTTGCCCACCAAGTTCGGCAACTGGAACCAATACATTTGCTGGCTTGGGGGCTGTAAAGGTAACAGTCCAGTTCGAGGCCAGGACGCAGCCGATTCGTTCGGCGAGATCAGCGTTCAACCCTGAAGGGATATCAACCGCGAGCGTTTGAGTGGGTCCCCTCTCGATCAGATCAAGAAGGAGCGAATCAAAAGGATGCCCGAGCTCCCTTGTGAGCCCAGTTCCAAAAAGAGCGTCAACGACAAGATCAAATTCTCCTTGACGGATGGTTTCGGAATTCCCGTCGGAATAATCGTCAACCTCCCAAAAATCTATCGTTCCCGCATTGTCGAGCGCTTTTAGAATCTCGAACTGCATGCGTGCGTCGCCCTGGCACTCATCGACACGTCCGAATAAAACCGAAGTGGCAATCGCTCCCTGAGCGAAAAGGATCCGCCCCAGAGCCGCCCCGTCGCCGCCGTTATTTCCCTTCCCGCAGAGAATGAGAATCGATTTTCCTTTGACCGAGCCGCCGAGTTTTTCGGTGATGACGCGGGCGACGGCGTGGGCGGCGTTTTCCATCAGGATGATGGATGGGATGCCGTAGCGTTCGGTGGTCAAGCGGTCGACCTCGCGCATTTGTGCGGCTGTAAGGACCTTTTGCATCTGCAATTAATCTAACACAAGGAAATCAGCCACGAATTTCACAAATTACACAAATTTAGAGAAAGTCTTTATTCGTGCAATTCGTGGCAAAAAATCAAAAAGCCGCATTTTATGGAAAATGCGGTCGATTAAATACAAATAGCGCAAGGCATACTTCAGCCTCGCAAACTTTTATTTGTCTGCCACTGTGCTTGGTCGCTTAATTCTTCCGTTCAAGTAATACAAACTGCTATTGATGGTTCGATTCCAAAAAACTACGGCTTGCCGTAAATGTCGTCGTGCTTATGGAATCCGTCCTTTACGACGGTCTCCTCGATGTTGGTTTTATCGACTGAAATCGGTTCGATCAGGATCGACGGAACTTCGATTCGGCCGTTGTTCACCGTCCGGGTCGTATTCAGTTTTTCGCCTCTTGCAAGTGCGACTGCGGCGTCAACGGCAGCAGGTGCGAGCTTGATTATCGGCTTGTAAACGGTCATCGACTGCGTTCCGGCAACTATCCGCTGAAGGGCGCCCAATTCGGCGTCCTGACCTGAAACAAGTACCTTTCCGGCTAGCCCTTGAGCGCTGAGCGCTTGTATTGCGCCGCCGGCCGTACCGTCATTGGACATCACGACAGCAACGACATCGTTATCGGTGTTAGTGAGAGCGTTTTCTACGTGCTTCAGCGCTTCTTCGGCGAGCCATTCTTTCGCCCATTGATTCGCCACGACCTTGATGTCGCCGCGGTCGATCGCGCCTTGCAGGATGTTCAACTGTCCTTTACGCAGGAGTAAAGAATTGTTATCGGTCGGAGCGCCGCCGATCAGAATGTAGTTGCCGGTCGGTTTGCGGTCGAAAAGATATTTCGCCTGCAGCTCGCCTACCCGTTCATTGTCGAACGAAACGTAGAGGTCCGGCTCCGAATTCTTGACCAGACGGTCGTAAGAAATCACAGGCACGTTTTGGCGCTTCGCGAGGTCAACAATTGAACCTGCGACCTCCGCGTTGTGCGGCACGATCACGAGCACGTCCACGCCCTGCGTCAGCAAGCTCTCTGCCTGTTTCATCTGCAGATCGTCATCGCCATCGGCTGCCTGCAGGATCAGCTCTGCCCCGAGCTCCTTGCACCGCGCCTCGAACATCGCCTTGTCCTTCTGCCAGCGTTCCTGCTGAAAAGCGTCCATCAGAAAACCAACGCGGATCTTTTTATCCTTAGCGGACGCAGTATTGGCCGAACCATTCTGGTTTTGAACGGGGGCACAGCCGGTTATACCAAGTATCGCGAGCGCAAAAATGGCAAAAACAAAGGTCAACAACGATCGATTCATATTTTTTTTTAGGGAGTACCGTTTATCAGGCACACATAGTTTGGCATAAACGGCTTCGCAATAAAAAAGCGGACGGTGAACAAAAAAATGTCCGCCGAGGAGCTAAACCCGGCGGACTAGTGGCGGAAATTAAATATGCGGCCCCTTAATAGGTGGATCGCGGTATAAACAAATTCGAAGCAAATGCGAACCAAAGGAAGCCGAAGCACGCCAATGCCAGGACTGTGGCAACAATCTTGCCCCAGATCCGATAGTTAGTGCTCATCCAAGCTTTAACGGCATTGTAGACAACGACAAGCGTCCCAACCGCGCCGATGAGCCCGATGATCTGGAAAATGTAGAACTTGTATTTCCCGTCTTCGCCGAACATCTCGATGTGCGACAGGCCGTAGGTCAACAGAGCAGCCATGCCGATCACGCTAATGAGGTTGAGTACAAAGACGACCCAAACGCCGCGACGCAGCCATCTTTCAGTGCCGTCCAATTCAAGCTTTTGCCCGTAGCGTCGGCGAACTATCCAGGCTACCGGCGTGAGAAGCAAAGTTAGGCCCATGATGATCAGCGAAATTACAAGAGCCGGAAGCATTAATTTTGCGTTTCTGCCGAGTCCTACGCGTTCGAAGGTCATGAACGGATACCCGAGAAGCATCCGCATTTTTCCGTCTGCATTCGGCTTGAACAACAGCTTGTCCTGGCCGTTAACATCGCGGAAAGTCATCGGCGCGATCCTCTCCCATTTTTTCGGAACGCCGCTTGATTCGTTGAAAGCAGAAACTATTATCTTTCCGTCCTCGGTCGGTGCGACGGTTGCTTCACCGAGAAGGGATGCCATGTTAAGGAAGGACGTATCGCTTCGCCGGCTGGACTCATAGTTTCCGGCAACACTTTGAGCTTCTTCTTTCGCATTAGCGTTGTCGCCAGGCGCTTTTGTGTAGGGATAGTAACGATCAAGAAAGCTTTCCCAGATCATTGATCGCGGCGAAGCTTCACCCTTACCGCCGCTGTTGTACGAGATAAAAAATCCGACGTTCTTTTCATGTATAAGATGAAGATCGCTGTGGAACGCGATCGTGTCGCCTCCGTGACCAATTATGCGGAGGCCGTTCCTGGATTCTTCGTAAAACCCATGTGCCATCGAGTTCATCGAAGGGTCTTGCGGCAACAGGCGTTCATACATCAATTTTGCCGTTTCCGGTTTCAGGATGGTCGCGCCACCGGCATTGCCATTTTGCAAGTGCGCGATCATGAACTTTGACATATCGGCCGCGGTACTGCTGAGGCTTCCCGCGGGAAACGCGGTAACGACTTCGAAATCGACCGGAGCGTCGGACCCGAGACGATAGCCCTTAGACATATGCGGCGCTAAATTATCCGGCAGCGGCTGAGCAAATGTGGAGCTCGTCATTCCGAGGGGTTTGAAGATGTTTTCATTGACGTATTCTGCAAAGGGTTTGCCCGAAACACGCTCGACAATGTAGCCGGCGACTGCAGTTCCATAATTCGAATAGGCAGGGTTTGCTCCCGGCGCAAATATTCGGGTTGGAATGTGCGTTTTTACATACGCCCCGAGATCAGGGTTAAGGTCCTTCGAAAAAAGGTCCTTTACCTGCTCTTCAAATCCTGGAGAGTGCGTGAGAAGATTCTTCATCGTGATCGGCTTGCCGAACGCTTCCGGTATCTTGAAATCAAGATATTCGTTAACGTCGCGATCGAGGTCGATCTTGCCTTGTTCGTACTGCTGCATCACCGCAGTCCAGGTGAATAGCTTGGAAATGGAACCGGGCCGAAACAACGTAGAATCAGGCGACACGGGCGCCTTTTTTTCCACATCGGAATATCCATATCCGCGTGAGAAAAGCACCTTTCCGTCTTTTACGACGACCAGCGTTGCGCCGGCAATGTTTTCGCGTTCAAGCTGCTGCGGGACGATCCCGTCCAGATATGCGCCGACGTCTTCCGTCGTTAATTGCGGGCCAGCGGCCGGGGTTTCGGGTTTTGGTTGTGCACTTTCGTCTTTTGTGACATTGGGTGCAGGCTGGGGCCCTTGTGCAAAGGCCAGCGCGGCAACGATCAAACCGATCAATGCGAATGTAATATATTTTCTCACTTTGCTCTCTCCTCTTTGACTTTCCAATTCAACGGGCCGGGATCACGGCCAAGGACATAAACCCCGATAGCGCGTGTTGGCTCGCCCCGCCGGTAGAAATCCTCGACTATCAGGCCCGCATTCAGCGCGTCTGTAAATGCCTTTCGCGTTGCGATCCGCCAGGCACGCGCGAGATGTATGTCTTCGCGTTCGACCGCGTTTATATCGGCCGGAATTTCAATGACTGCTTTTTCGGAACTCGCGCCGATCTTGTGGTCCGCAACGAACGGCTCTCCGGTTTCCTTAGCTTTGACCAAACTCGGTAGATCGGCCATTTCCTGCGATGAGCCAGCCGCTTCTAACTTTTTGGTGACTCGATCGGTATCGAGATGCCACGATACCCAAAGGCGGTCAGTGCCGTTGCGATGCAGAAAACTCGCAGCTTCGGAGCCGTAAAAATCAACGTAGTACTGGTCGGCTATCACACCTAGTTTTGCAAAATTAAAATACGCGTTCAGGCTCTGAAGCGGATCGAACGTCCACGTCATCACCTTGATTCCCTGCTTAAGGACACGCTCGCGTTGTTCCAGCTTTAGCCGCGCTCCGATGTCGTGCGAACGGTATTCAGGCTGCACCGCGAGCATATGCGAATGGTGCAGGGTTATGCCCCGTTCGTAGCCGACAAAACCGTAAACGAAGCCGACCATCGCGTCCTTATCAAACGCTCCCAATAAAACTCCGCCGGAAGCGCGCGTTGCCGCGAGGTGGTAGACCGGTACGACATCCAGGTCCGGAATTCCCCAGATCACTTTCTGGAGAAACTCGACCGTGCGCATTTCAGAAACGGTTTCGATCTCGCGAATCTGTATTTGCGACTCAGCAGCTGCGTTCATAGGTACCGGCCCGGGCCATAAAGAACCTTTCCCGCCCGGGCTCCCGTATGCTTGCCGTTTTCGACCGTTACCGACCCGTTTACAAGAACGTAGTCGATACCAACCGGAGTCAGAAGCGGTTGTTCGTACGTCGCACGGTCCTGGATCTTGTCATAGTCAAAGATCACTACGTCGGCCCACGCACCCTCTTTAATCACGCCTCGGCCCGCAAGTCTCATCCTCGTCGCCGGCCAGGACGTCATCTTGCGGATCGCCTCTTCGAGCGAGAGTATCTTTTTCTCACGAACGTATCGGGCTATCAGCCGCGGAAAATTTCCGTACGCACGCGGATGCGGTAAACCGATAGCATCTACCTCGCCGAGCTTAGTTGCCGCGCCGGCATCGCTTCCTATGCTCGTCCACGGAAATCGAAGGGCGGTCTCGATGTCCTGTTCGCTCATCATGTGATAGATCGCGAGCACTCTGTCCTTGCCTGCGGCAACAAGATCGAACGCGGCATCGGCCGGTTCCTTTTTTAATTCTTTTGCTATCGCGGCGAGGGTCTTGCCCTCGTATTTGGCGTTGTCTTTATTGCTTGCGTTCACAAGCACGATATTTTGCCAGCCACCGGAGGCTTCAACGATGTTCCACCAACCGGGCGAACCGGTTGTTATCTCATTCTTCAAGCGAGCCCTTGTTGTGGGATCTTTCAACCGTTCGAGCAGCTTTGCTTCGCCGCCCTCGAAAGCCCACGATGGAATGACAGCTTCTAATCCCGTTCCGCCAGCAGTGTAAAGATAAAGATCTGCGGCAACATCAATACCGCGGCCGCGCGCCAGATCGATCTTCGCACCGGCTTCGCCCATCAGCTTTCCCCAGCCCGGTTGAAACGCGGCCTTGAGATGAAATACCTCCGCGGGTAATCCACCCTTTTCACCGATCTCGATAGCTTCTTCGACCGACTGAACGAGTTCCCTGCCTTCGCCTCGGATGTGGCTTGCGTAAATTCCGCCGTACTTGCCGGCGACCTTAGCCATTTCGATCAGCTCTGCAGTTGTGGCGTAACTGGATGGCGGGTATATCAGCGCCGTTGTCATTCCGATAGCACCGCCCTTCATCGCTGTTTCCATGATCGCCTTCATCCGGTCAAGCTCTTCGGGTGTGGGGGCTTTTGCCGAATTCCCTAAAACCGCGACGCGGGCCTGCGTTTCGCTGAAATAGCTTCCGAAATTGATGCTGATGCCTTGCTTTTCGAGTTGGGCGAAGTACTCCGGTATCTTGTCTGCCCCTACCGGTGTTCCACCTTCGCCGCCGATGGCGCTGGTAACACCCATCAATAACTTGTTCTCGGCCAAACCGTTTTGTCGAAGCACCGAACCGGACTGGTCCATTACATCGATCCAACCCGGCGAAACGTATTTGCCTCGGGCGTCGATCTCGCGTTTGCCTTTGCCTTCAACTCTGCCGACCGCAACAAAACGGCCGTCTTTGATAGCTACGTCAGCGAGGATCCAAGGATTTCCGGATCCGTCGAGTACGCGTCCATTTCGAATAACGATGTCGTAGATCGGGCTTCCAGATTGGGCCACGATTCCAACGGATAACGTATTAAGAAAAACAACACAGAGCAAAGCGACGGCAAAAATTTGTCGATAATTTCGGTCGAGAATACTTCGCTGAATCCTTTGGCTCATGTTTTTTGTGACTTTTTATTTGCTCGCAATTGTTGGCCCCTGAGACTGCTTGCCTTGCCCGTAAATGACCATTCCCGGTTTTGCACCTGTATGTTTTCCATTTTCGACAACGACCTGACCGTTAACTAAGACCTGGTCGATGCCGCTCGGAGTTCGAAACGGGTACTCATACGTCGAATTGTCCTGGATCTTGTCGTAATCAAAAATGACCACGTCTGCCCACATTCCCTCCTTGATCAAACCTCGCGAAGAAATTCGCAAACGCGTCGCCGGCCACGAAGTCATTTTTCGGATCGCTTCCGGCAACGAAATTATTTTCTTTTTACGTACATATTCGGCGATCACGCGTGGAAAGTTTCCATAGCCGCGAGGGTGCCCGTTCCCGAGCGTGTTCGGATCGACCAGCTGCGGCGAAGCTGCTGCGTCGCTGCCGAAGCTGACCCACGGATATTTGATAGCGGTTTCGACGTCCGACTCGCTCATAAGAAAATAGAGAGCGCCCGAGCGATTGTTACTTTCAAGTACAAGGTCGAATGCTGCGTCGGCCGGATCTTTGTTCCATTCTTTGGCGATCTGGGCAACGCTTTTGTTTTCGAATCGTTTATTTTCGGCGTTGGCAATTGAAACGACGATGACCTTATCCCAGCCGCCTGAGGCCTCAACGATATTCCACCAACCCGGCGATTCCGTCTTTATTTCATTTTTCAAACGTGTACGAGTTGCAGGGTCCTTTAGCCGCTCGAAAAGCTTCTCGTTTCCGCCTTCGGACGCCCATGCCGGAATTACTGCCGAGAGCGATGTTCCGCCAGCAGTATAAAGATACATATCGGCGGCGACATCCAGCCCACGAGCTCGAGCTTTTTCGATAGTCTCACCTGCTTGACGCATCAGCGTTCCCCAGCCGGGTTGATACGCCGCTTTGAGATGATAGATCTCTACCGGTAGTCCGCCTTTTTCACCAATGGTGATCGCCTCGTTGATCGACTCGACCAGCTCCTTTCCCTCACCACGAATATGACTTGAATAAACGCCGCCGTACTGGCCGGCAACCTTTGCAAGTTCTATGAGCTGTTCTGTT
>JBJMGN010000456.1:0-7443 GCA_045807885.1 Pyrinomonadaceae bacterium
ATCGCCTTTGCCCTAAAGATAAGCGGCCTGATAGCGGTGACAAATCTGATCGGGCTGGGAGTATATCTATTGGCACGCAAAAGAAAAGTAAGTTCGGCCTAGGCCCTCTTTTTCAGCCGCATTACCGCCAATGGTTTAACCGTTTCGATGCCTTTCAGTTGCTCGAGGATCCTTTCAACGTTTCTCGCGATCGATGCTTCGGTTCTCAGCGAATTAATGTACCTGAAAATTTCCTTCTGCCGGGACGGCGTTAATTCAGCGAACGCTTTCCTCGCCTCGGTATCATTTTCAAAAGCCGCATGAAGGCTCTTCGGCATCGGAATCTCACGAGGTCGCGGGTCAAATTCGATCTCGATCTGAACGCGATCGCCGACGCTCGAATTTGAATCTCGCAGCATCTCGCCATTGATATATAAACGCCACGCTCCGCGAAATTTAACCAGCGTCTGAGCGAATTCGGCTCCATTCAACTTTCCGCGAACCTGAATCGGGCCCTTCGACCTTCCGGCGGACTCAAAGATCGCATCCAAAACGTCCGCAGGCGGATCGACCACGGGATTTATTCCGATCTTATATATTTCGGCAACAAATTTCTGTGACTCCGGCATATAATTCGAACACACCCAAGTAGTTGGTCGTAACTATCGGGAGGATTATTATAGCTTATTATGTTCTGTCCTAAATGCGGTTCAAGTCAGCCGGACGATCTCAGATTTTGTAAGCAATGTGGTGCGAACCTTGCGATCGTGCGGACGGCGGTTACGAAGCCGGAGTCGGTAGGAAAATTCGACTGGAATAAGACCTGGCTTGCCGAAATGATGATGTCGGGCGAAGAGGCCGTAAAACGCGCCGCCGAGATGGAGCGGCTTCAGGGCATAACGCCAGAAACTAAACGAAGGAACGAAATAAAAGGTGGCGTGATAACGGCAAGCGCGGGCGTCGGCATAATGATCGTTCTTTTCGTGCTGATGAATGGGATCATTTTAAGCGGGCGCGTTTCCGATGGCGCCGCAGAAATTTTAAGCCGAATTTGGATCGCTGGTGTCATCCCGCTTTTCGTCGGCGCCGCTTTGATCTTTAACGGAATGTTTATAAGCAAGAGAGCGGACGAGAAACAGTTGCCGAGCCCTGGCGGAGACACAGCGCAGCTAAGTCCACCTGACAGCGTTGAATTTCTGCCTCCCGCCGACACCAATGAACTTTTCCCCGCAGGCTTTAGCGTCACGGATGAGACGACCCGGCATTTAGATCAACACACTCGACGTAAAAGCTAAAAGTTTAAGAATTCATCTATTCCTTCCAACCTTTCGCTTAATGAAATTCGCCGTAAATGTGAACGCCGACGGCGGTGTTGTGATCGTATGAGCGGCCGCTCCGCCATCCGACCAGTTCTGAAAGATATATTGCTGATTACCCGGTGCCGGTTGCGGGCTCGGCGCGTTTACGGTGAATGCATAACCATCCCACGAAATAAATGTAAATGGCGCCTGGACGCTGGTATTGTTCACGATCAGTCCCGGGCCGCTTGGTTTAGTTGTCAGCGTGATATTCACCTTTCGCGGCTGCAGGTTCTGCACGATCGTCGTGCTGAGGCCCTGTGAGTCGGTTGCCGTGAGACGTATCTCCAAGAAGCTGCCGGTGGCAGCCGCAAGATCTTCGGGCGCCGGCGCAGAAAACGTCAGATTGTTTCCGTTTGTAGGGCCGAAAAACGGATGCGTATGATCGCCGTTATGGTGCAGGAGTACCTGCCAGTTAAGGCTGCTGCTGGGCAATTGGCCGTCCTGTGAGTCAGTTGCTGAGCCCGAAAGCGTTATCGTCTCGCCAACCCGGAACAGCTTCGATGTCGTCGGCGAATTTATCGACGGCTGCGGCGCCGTGTTACCTACATCGATCCTCACACTGGCGGTGTCGCTGCCGCCTCTCCCGTCAGTAACAGTCACTACGGCAACATATGTCCCGGTCGATTGATAACGGTGCTGTACGAACGCACCAGATCCAGCGTCCCCGTCGCCGAAGTTCCAGTTGTATGTCAAAAGGTCGTTGTCGGGATCGCTGCTTCCCGTCGCATCCAAGTTTACGTCCAGCGGAGCTGAGCCCGTTGTCGGGTTCGCAATTGCCAAGGCGACCGGGTCACGGTTAGCGTTGCCGGTGTAGCGGATTCGATGTATCTGCCCGCCGTTAGCGTAACTTGTGTAGTAAAGCGCTTGGGTGCCCTGATACGGCCCAAATGTCATTGCCACCGCGCTGCTGCCTCCGAGTCCGGCTGCAAATTCGCTCGCGTTATAGCCTCCGCTTCCGTTTGGCGCGAGCCTGAATATCTTGCCGCAGACGTATTCGCCGAAAAGATAAGAGCCGTCGTATTCCGTCGGCCATATACCCGTTGGGACGAATGCGCCTCCAGTGATCGAATTACCTGAAACGACGCCCGCCGTGCAATTGCGTGGGTAGTCGAAGATCGGATTTGTCATCCCGGCAGGCGGAGCTCCGCAATTTGATGTCGAACCGTTTGCACAGTGGCCTTCGCGAACGTTCCATCCATAGTCGGCCCCGCTCATCCCTTCATCGATCTCTTCCCATGTGCTCTGACCGACGTCATTGATGAAAAATCTCGTGGCAACGGCATTTGGATCGAACGCGATTCGGAAGGGATTTCGCAGACCGCTGGCAAAGGTTTCCTGACACCAGTTGCCCGGCGTTGTGATACCAGTAACATTGCAGCGTCCACTATTCGCTCCCTGGAATGGATTGGTTGCGGGTATCGCTCCGTCGCGTGTAACGCGAAGTATCTTGCCGAGCAGCACATGTCGATCGCGAGACGCGTCATTCGCGCCCGCACACCCGGAATCACCTGCATAATCACACCCCCCATCTCCGACGCTTACGTACAAAAAGCCGTCCTTGCCAAAGTGCAGATCGCCACCGTTGTGGTTCCCGGCATTTGACTGAATGTTGTCGATCAGCACCTGCTCTGACGCTGGGTCGACCGTATTGTTGTCTGCCAGGATAAATCTCGCGACCCGGTTAACAGCTGTGCTGTCGCAACTGCCGGTTTTGTTAAGTGTGTAATAGAGATAAATAAAACGATTGCTCGCGAACAAAGGATCGATGGCAACACCAAGCCGGCCGCGTTCACTATTGGTGCAGATCCGGCTGGCGATGTTCAACGCCGGCGTCGCCAGCAACGCTCCGTTTTGGTAGATACGAAGCTGCCCGGGTTGAGTTGTTATCAGCAAACGTTCGTCCGGCGTAAAGGCAATACCGGTCGGCCCCGCCACGGTGGCGACAGCAACGTCTTCGAAGTTTGGCGGTATCGGCGGTGCGGAATTAGTGGCAGTGGACTTGGAAGAATAAAGTACGAAAACAACTGAAATAACAATAAAGAAAACAGCCGCTGCTCTATACCGCATTATCAACCTCCGTCAAAAAACCCTTTGTGGGACAGGGAAAAAGAGAAAACGGTTTGCGGACAGCTTGGGGAAGGCCGTTGAAAAATATTTGCAGTTATTTTATGCGCAAGCCGCGATGGAGTCAAAACTTTTGACGGATTTGATGTGGTGGAGGCGGCGGGAATCGAACCCGCATCCAAAGGTTGCGACCAGTGAAATCTACACGTTTAGCTCGTTTGCTTAGATCTCATTTCCGACAGGTAAGCAATCGAGCGAACCCTGTCGAAAACCAGCCTGACTAACATTTCAGACGCGTCCGCAGGCGGTGGACGTGCCCTAGCCTTGACTGAGTTATGCCCTATCCGGTCGCTCTAGGCTGACTTCCGGTAGGACATTGCTGTAGCTAAAGTTAATTATGCAGCAAGAGCTAATTCTTGATTAGCATTTGTGTTCTACAAGTTTTTTTAACGAGCTCACCTGCAGAAAGCCCGACGTGCATTCAAAGATCTATACAAGCCCCTGTCGAAGCCTGTCGCCCCCAAGAGGATGGCTAGTTTACAAAATTTAGATGAAAAACAAAAGGCGCCGGTTGTGAAGGAACTTTGCCAGATCGCATATGACCGATCTGAAAATCATTGACTTAGGTGCACGAAAGCCTTAGTCTCTCGTATAAATATCCAAAATATTTGATCCCTCCATGCAATAAATTTCCAAAAGGAGAGGTTTCCCATGAGAAAGATTTACCTGTGTCTCGCGATTGTTGGGCTTCTAACTGCGAGCGGATTGGCATTCTATGGCATCAGCTACGCGCGGGATCTGAATTCCGCAGTTCCGGCAAAGGAGCCGCTTTTTGTAAAAGGCGATAAGTTCTGTGGTACCGACGAAAGCCGGGAGACGGTTGACCGGCAAGAACAGGACCGCGCCGCAAAAGTAAAAAAACAAAGAGCTCGTGGCATCGCCGCGGCGGCGGCAACTGGCGGTGCGGCGAACGTTTATTTCCATGTGATAACGGACGGCTCGAACGGCAATCTTCAAAGTTCCAAAATTTCTGCGCAGATGCGTGTTTTGAACAACGCGTACGCACCGTGGGGATGGAGCTTTCAGCTCGCCGGGACCGACTACACCGATAACGCGGAGTGGTACAACGATTGTGACTCGAACGAACGCGCGATGAAGGAAGCGCTCCATGTAGGTTCGGCGGATGATCTGAACATCTACACATGCGTGCCCGGCCCTTATCTGGGGTACGCACGGTTCCCTTCAAATTACTCCAGCCAGCCGGAATTGGATGGTGTAGTTATTCTCGACACCAGCCTCCCGCGCGGTGGCGAGCCGAATTACGACGAAGGGGATACGGCAACTCACGAGGTAGGTCACTGGTTTGGCCTGTACCACACGTTCCAGGGAGGCTGTTCAAAAAATGGAGATTTCGTGAACGATACCCCGGCCGAAAAAAGTCCGGCATTCGAGTGTCCGATCGGACGCGATACTTGTACCGGTCCGAAGAATACCGGTTTGGACCCGATCGAGAATTTTATGGACTATACCTTCGATTCGTGTATGTTCCAGTTCACTGCTGGACAGGATGCAAGAATGGATGAAATGTTCTCGACCTTTCGACTTGGACAGTAAAAGTTTCGAGTTTGAAATAAAAAGCCGGAGTAATTTAACTCCGGCTTTTTATTTTCGGACGATCTTCAGGATCTAGTTTGCGCGAAGCCATTTTTCGGCGGTTTCGGCATCATCGAAAATGCGAAACGTAGCTTCGGTTCCGTGCGAAAGTACCTTTCCAAGTTCGTTGACGTCCTCATGACCGTAACGGTCAACAAAAGCGACCACTTTTCCGCCGAGCATTTTTATGATCTCGGGTCCGGTGGCCGCAAGGGATTTAGTTGTAAAGGTCTCCGGAAAATTCTTTTCGATCAGGATCTTATCCAGGCCGACCTCGTCGCATTCGTCGATGATCTCCTGCCAGTAGTCCTTTGCCATATCCGGCATGAACTTTAGTCCGCCGACTATCGCATAAAGATAGTCACCGCGGTTCTCGGTCTCGATCTCGTAAGGCTTTATATTTTCCACTGCCTCTTTATATATGCCAAGTTTAAGTGGAATTCAAGCCCTTACACATTTGATCGACCTATCTGTTGCCGGATCGCGAGGCCGAACGAGAAGCTGTGCCCCGTGATCTTGCCGTTCCTGTCGAGCTGCGATTTGTTCGCTTGGCTGCTGAACCAGACGACCCCGTAGACCGTGTAGTTCTGGAAGAAGAAGTAGAGCGCGAGCTGGAGCCGGAAGTTTTCCCGCGTGAATTCGCGCCGTTCGATCTACTCTTCGCCGTCGAGCTCGAACTCCTGCTTTTAGAACCGGTACTCGATGACTTCGCGCTGCTGCCGGTCTTTGCACGACTTGTCGAGCCTGTCGATCCCGATTTGGCGGAGGAAGTCGATTTGCGAGTTCCGCTAGACGATTTCGGTTTTGATGCGGTCGACTTGCTGCTGCCCGATCGCGAACCGCCGTTGGACGAAGCAGACCTTCCGTTTCCTGATCGCGAGCTTTTGCTCGAAGATCCTGATCGACTCTTAGCAGATGACGTCTTCGATGAAGACGACCTGCCAGACGAGGTACGCCCTTTACTCGTACTCGAACGCCCAGTCGATTTCCCGGCGGTGTCTGCGATCGCCGATTGCACGACGGTTGCCGCACCCTCGACCGCGCCGATCGCTGCACCAGCTACGATACTGCCGGCAGCCTCAGCTGCCTTCGAAAGTATTCCGCTGTTAGAACGACGATTTGACGATCTCTTGCTTGAATTGCTTTTTTTCGTTTTTGTAGTAGCCATTTAACTTCCCCTTTTTCGAAAAATTCCTGCATGGAATGTATACAAGAAAGGAGAATTGTCTTTAGTTCGGTAAAAGACAAAGCGCAGGGTTCACGCGGAATGTGAATTGGCAATTAGTGTAGGGTATTTTCCGGTCCAGCAAGCTGTACACGACGACTCCGCATTGATACCAATTGACGCAAGCATTCCTTCGAGCGAAAGGTATCCGAGCGAATCGGCGCCGATGTATCTACGTACCTCTTCCACCGACATTCGCGACGCGATCAGATCTTGCCGGTCAGGTGTGTCTACACCGTAGTAACAGGAATGGGTTGTCGGCGGACACGATATCCGCATATGGACCTCGGTCGCGCCGGCCTCGCGGACCATCTGCACGATCTTTTTCGAAGTCGTTCCGCGCACTATCGAATCGTCAACCAGAACAACGCGTTTCCCAAAGATAAGATCCTTGATGGGATTCAATTTTAATCGAACTCCGAACGAGCGGATCGACTGCGAGGGTTCTATGAACGTGCGGCCGACGTAATGATTACGGATGATCGCCTGACGGAAATTTATACCGGATTCGGTCGCATAACCGATGGCGGCCGCGACGCCGGAATCGGGGACAGGCACGATCAGATCGGCATCGACGGGATGCTCGACCGCGAGCTGCTTTCCCATCTTGTGACGCGATTCATTTACCGAGCGGCCAAAGATCGTCGAGTCGGGCCGCGAAAAATAGACATGCTCGAACGTACAAACTGCAGCTGGTTTTTCGGCAAAGGGCTTCAGGGATTCGATTCCCTTTTCATTGACGATAAGCATTTCGCCCGGTTCGACCTCGCGCTCATATTTCGCGTCGATCAAGTCAAACGCGCAGGTCTCTGACGCTACGCACCAGGCGTCATTGAGTTTGCCGAGAACGAGCGGCCGAAAGCCGCGCGGGTCACGAACAGCGATCAATGCATCAGGCGTCAGGAACAACATCGAAAATGCGCCTTCGGTCTCTCTCAGGACTTTTTCGATAGCTTCTGTCGCATTTTTTGCGGGCGTCCTCGCGATACCGTGCAGAATGGTTTCCGTATCGGACGTCGACGAAAAGATCGCGCCGCCTCTCTCAAGCTCTTTTCGACGAGCTTCGGCAAATGGAAGATTTCCGTTATGGCAGATCGCGATATCGCCGTGCTGACAAGTAACCGCGAACGGCTGCACTTCCTTGATCGTGTTTTTCCCCGT
>JBJMGN010000457.1:0-3346 GCA_045807885.1 Pyrinomonadaceae bacterium
TCGAGTAGAGAAATGCGTTTGAAACATTGTATGCTTACAGGTTAGACGTTTGGCCGGCGGCAGCCACCCTAGGAAGCGCAAAAGCAGCGACAACCGAAAGCAAGCTCACTCCGTTCGAAACGACTCTAAGTGAAAAATCCAGCAACATAAGTTTCAACAATGGCTTTAAAATCTTTATTTAGTTTGTTTTCCAGTGATCTGGCGATCGATCTGGGCACCGCAAATACGCTCGTTTATGCGAAGGGACGCGGTATCGTCGTGAGCGAGCCGTCAATCGTCGCGATCAACAAGGTTACAAATCAGGTCGAAGCCGTAGGGCGTGACGCCAAGGAAATGCTTGGCCGAACACCCGGCAATATCGTTGCTATACGGCCGATGAAAGACGGAGTTATCGCTAATTTCGAAGTTACGGAAAAAATGCTTCAGCATTTCATCCGAAAGGCGCACAACGGCAAGTCATGGGTCCGTCCCCGGGTCGTTATCGGCATTCCATCGGAGATCACGCAGGTGGAACGCCGTGCGGTAGAAGACTCTGCATACCGGGCAAAAGCGTCGGAAGTGTATCTGGTCGAAGAAGCGATGGCTGCGGCCATCGGCGCCGGTCTTCCGATCACTGAACCACACGGAAACATGGTGGTCGACATTGGCGGTGGGACGACAGACATTGCCGTTATTTCGCTTTCCGGAATTGTTTATTCGCGAGCGGTTCGCGTGGCCGGGAACGAAATGGACGAGTCCATCACCCAGTACATCAAGCGGAAATACAATTTGCTGATCGGCGAACGAACTGCTGAGGCCATCAAGATCGCCCTCGGAAGTGCGTTTCCGTTGGACGAGCCGCTCTCAATGGACGTTCGTGGCCGTAACCTGATCGAAGGGATACCAAAAACGATCACAATGACTGACGAAGAGGTCCGCGAAGCGCTTTCCGATTCAGTCTCAACGATAATTAACGCTGTTCGTGTCGCACTAGAACGTACACCTCCCGAGCTTTCTGCGGATATCGTCGAACGCGGCATAGTCCTTACGGGCGGCGGCGCACTGCTCAAAAATCTGGATCGACGCCTGATGATCGAAACCGGCTTGCCGGTTGTTATCGCCGACGATCCTCTCTCCTCGGTCGTACTTGGCACGGGAAAAATGCTCTCAGATATCGAACTTCTTAAACGTGTTAAGTGGGACAACTCGCTTATGACAGGGAATTAACGATGTCGGCTGAGGGATCAAGAGTGAAATATAGATCGTTTCTCGATCCACCGCTCTTCCTTCTGCCTTCATCCTCAGAAAGGAATGGCTGAGCGTAGTCAAAAGGAAGTCTGGAAGCTCACACCCTGGCTGGTGATCTTCCTGCTTTTGGCAAATTTCGTATTAATGGCATTTGACGCCCGACAGATCGGCAGCGGGCAGCGAATGATACGTATCTGGGGACAGACGCTTGCTGATTTTATCCAATCCCCTGTAACAACCGTTACGAACTCTGTTTCAAACTATTTCGGTTCTTTTGCAAATCTGCGATCAGCTCAGGACGAGAACACCGAGCTTCGAAGTCAGATTCAGGAACTTCAGGTCGAGCTGAAAGGTAAAGAAGAACTTTCGGCTGAGAACGAGCGTCTTCGGTCACTTCTCGACCTAAAATCCCAAAGCAAGTACAAACCATTAATTGCGCGAGTTATCGGGCGAGATCCGTCGATCTGGTTCGATTCGTCGATCATCGATCGCGGGAGCATGGACGGCGTAAAACTGAATATGCCGGTTGTGACGAACGGAGGGCTTGTCGGTCGAATCACTGCGGTTGGACCGCTCACGTCACAGATAGACCTAATTACGCGCGACAAGTCCGGTGTCGGCGGCGTAGTGGGAGAGATCAGCGATTCGAGTGCTCTTGGCGTCGTTTCAGGAACGAGCAAACGAGACGTCGTCGAGATGCGATATGTCTCTGGAAGCGTGGAAGTTAAGCCGGGTCAGATGGTTTATACCACAGGCCAGGACGGGATCTATCCCGCCGGCTTGCGAATCGGCGAGATCGTTGAAGTCGTAACCGGAACTGCAACGACGCCACATCGGATCTTTATCCGGCCATCTGCCGGGCTTGATTCGATGCGTGAGGTCGCAATCCTTATGTACGAACCTCCGGTGAAGTCGGAATTCGAGCAGAAATTGCCGAATGCTACGAAACACGATAAGAAATGAACGGGCTGAATGGATAATTTAAAACTGACAATTGCGCTCATCGTTTCCGTTTTTTTGCAGTGGACACTGCGAAACGTTGCGGAACCGCTTGCGTATATAGATCTCCCGTTGATCATTATCGTTTACGCTGCGTTGCAGCGCGACGCCATAAAAGCAGTGCTTTTCGGATCGATCGCCGGCCTTGCGGTTGATGCTTTGAGCGGAGGGCTTTTGGGTGCGAGCGGATTCTCGAAAACCCTTACGGCATTTGTAATTAGCGAGATCGCCCGCCGCGTCTACATGGACAACCTTTTGCTTCGTATACCCGTCATAGCCGGGGCATCGCTGCTGGATGATGTAATGTTCTATGGTTTGCATCGGCTTCTGGGCCAGGAACCAAATGTCCCTGTCGTGGTTACCATTTCATACACCCTGATCGGAACGACGATAGCCGGAACTTTGATATATCTCTTGCTCGACCTTTCAATAGCTCAACGAGCGCGGAAACCACGCCGCGAGATGTTCCCCACTAGACGACAGTCGCGCAGACGAAATCCAATTCGATTAAGTAAATAATGAAGCTGAACGAACAAGGACAGAACCTGGGGGTGCGGATCATCTCGATCCAAGTAGTTGCATTTGTATTGCTCGCGGTTCTGGGCGCCCGACTTTATTATCTCCAAGTCGTGCGAGGCGAGTATTTCTTCGAGCGAGCCGAAAATCAGCGGATTCGACTGATTCCGATACCTGCGCCCCGCGGCGCGATCTTTGACCGTAATGGAAAGATCCTTGTTGACTCCAGGCCCACATTTAACGTTGTATTGACCAACGAACCGATAAAGGGAATTGACGTAGACGACCGGGTGGACGAGTACGCCGAAGGCTTGAGCCTTGAGCCGTCATACGTTCGCGAACGCCTGGTCGCGATAAAGAAACAAAACGATTTTGAGACCTTGGTGTTGAAAGATAACGCGTCGATGCAAGACATCGCGTGGGTCGAATCGCACTTGCTCGAATTTCCAGAACTGCGCGTAGAACTGCAACCCCAGCGTTTCTATCCACACGGCACAAGCATGGCGCATATTCTCGGTTATGTTGGCGAGATCAGCCCGAAACAGCTGGAATCTGAAGAGTACGCGCAAAAAGGTTTCCGTCCAGGCGACATTATTGGTAAAGG
>JBJMGN010000458.1:0-18713 GCA_045807885.1 Pyrinomonadaceae bacterium
GCCGCTAAAAAACGGAACCAAGTTATGGCCGGGTGCGGATCCGGCGCTGATCGACGATCCGAAGGCCCGCGAAGAATATGAAAAGGCGATAAAGGAAAATCGCGCGAAACAGGAAAAAGCTCTTATTCAACCGCAGCTACAGGAACTCGATCCTCAGGTAATGCAAAAGACAGCGCAATTTGTTCGGAAGAACTATCGCGAAGAAGAGCGTGCCGACGTTAGGCGGGCCATCGAGCGCGTCATCGAAAACGAACAACGGATAGCCCGTCTCCTTAGCTTGATTGACGCTAAATAGAACTATCAAACATTAAGGATGGGTCATTTCTTTGGGTTTAACCAACTCATCAAACTTGTCGGCCGTCAGCAATCCAAGCTCGACGGCTGATTCTTTTAGAGAAGTTCCCTTTTTGTGAGCGTTCTTGGCGATCTTCGCGGCGTTGTCGTAGCCGATGTGCTGGTTTAGCGCGGTGACAAGCATCAGGGAATCGTTTAAATAGCGATCGATCTGTTTGCGGTTGAGTTCGATGCCCGCGATGCAGTAATCGACGAAGCCATGACAAGCATCGTGGATCAGCCGAACGGAATGCAGGAAATTGTGGATCATTACGGGTTTGAAAACGTTAAGCTCGAAATGTCCCTGCGAGCCTGCAAACCCAATGGCTGCATCATTTCCAAAAACCTGAACTGCTACCATTGTCATCGCTTCCGACTGCGTCGGGTTCACCTTACCCGGCATTATCGAGCTTCCCGGTTCGTTTTCAGGCAACGAAATTTCTCCGATCCCGCATCGCGGCCCTGAGCCGAGCCAGCGAATATCGTTGGCGATTTTCATCAGCGAACCGGCGAGAGTTTTCAACGCGCCTGACGCGAAAACCACTTCGTCGTGCGCGGAAAGCGCAGCGAATTTATCTGGATGCGATTTGAATGGAAGACTGGTCAGTTCTGCGATCTTTGCTGATGCCCGTTCTGCAAATTCCGGATGAGCATTTAAGCCAGTTCCAACCGCCGTACCTCCGATCGCCAAGTCCATCAATCCCGGCAGCACCATTTTCAATCTTTCGATATCCCGGTCGATGAGGTTCGCCCAGCCGCCAAACTCCTGGCTGACGGTGACCGGCGTAGCATCCTGCAGATGGGTGCGGCCGATCTTCACAACACCTTCGAACTCCTTCGCTTTCGCTTTGATAGCGTTGCTCACATTTTGAACTTCCGGGATCAGTGCCATCATCCGTTCGGCGGCCGCGATATACATCGCCGTCGGAAAGGTATCGTTCGAAGACTGCGACATGTTCACGTGGTCGTTCGGGTGGACCGGAACCTTCGAACCCATCTCTCCGCCCGCGATCTCGATCGCTCGGTTCGAAATCACTTCGTTGGCGTTCATGTTTGTCTGCGTCCCCGAACCTGTCTGCCAAACCCGCAGCGGAAAATGCGCGTCCAACTTCCCTTCGATCACTTCATCGGCTGCCTGCACAATCAGCCTCATTGTGTCTTCACGAAGTTTGCCGAGTTCGAAATTCACGATCGCCGCCGCTTTCTTCAACACCCCGAGTGCCCGAATAACCTCGCGCGGCATAATGTCGAAACCGATATTGAAATGCTTCAACGACCGCTGCGTCTGAGCTCCCCAATAAACGTCTGCGAGAACCTCGATCTCGCCCATCGAATCGCTTTCGATACGCATTTTCACTGCCTTTTCCGTAGCTTCTGCCATTGTTTTTGTGCGAAAAAATGAATTCGAATTGAATTGTTATTTTACTTTAATCTGGGATCAAAAACACCTTGACTTCCCTCTTCACTTGCGTTTACGCTTTTACCCGCTTCACCTCTTTGCTCTCAAGGCAGTATGGAAAGTTTCAAGCTTCTTTTCCTGATCTACGTACGCCCCGGGTTTGCATTCAGCGAGATAATGGATCGCGGCAATTGGCTCGTTGCAGCTGGCCTTACCTTGCTCATTGCGATTCCTTTTTTCGGAACCATTAATTCGAAGCTGGATGCTGCTTATCGAATTCCTACCGCAGCAGACTATATAGATCCGGCAATGTACGAAACCGACCCGGAGGCCGACTCTTTTGAAGCCCAGCAAAAACGGTCGATGGAGGCGTACAAATCTGCGCTCGCTGCGCGGAAGACAGTCCCGGTACTCGGCGACAATTTCTTCCGTTTCTTTAATTTCGATCCGGCTGCCTTTTACCGACCGCTCCTTGCTGTGTCGGTGTTCTATGTTCCGGCGGTCATTCTGTTGATATCACTTTTCACTGGTATAGCGAGTTTCGGGCTCCTATTGCGGCGCGACTATGCAGTTCTGGCGACATGTGCCTTGTTGGCTTGGTCAGCGGCCCATCTTCCCTTTGCGATCGCAGGCCTGGCATTATTTGGCGCGGAATTAGATCCGAATATTTACTTCGCTTTATGGGCAGCGAGCGGAGCGCTTTTTGGGATTTTTATGGTGTTTGCGATTCGGACCGTATTTGGCATATCGTATGGCATCGCGACACTAACAGTCGCGCTCGCGTGGCCCTCGCTGAGCCTTTCAATCTATGTGCTCCATTACGTCTCGCCCTGGCTGTTGTCGCCATTTATTTTATTCTGGGTCGTGATCTATTTCGGAGGTTTTCTTGGCGGTGAAATGCGTGGATTCGGCAATGCCTTTCGCCAGCGCCAGAACCTGAAACGATTTTTGCAAAACGCCACGGTCAATCCGCGAGATGCCGATGCGCATGTCCAGCTCGGATTGATCTACCTTGACCGCCGACAGGAAGGCCGGGCCTTGGAACATTTTCAAAAAGCCATCCAGATCGACAAAGAGGAGATCGACGCCAACTACGAGCTCGGCCGTATAGCACGCAAAAACGGCGAGCTGCAAAAGGCTCTCGATCATTTCGAGGTCGTTTTGGAGCAGGACGACAAGTATCGTCTAAGCGAGATCTGGCGGGAGGTCGGAGCGACGTACCTCGACGCCGGGATGCTGAAGGAAGCCAGCGACGCACTAGAAAAGTTTGTCGATCGTCGAGCGGTCGATCCCGAAGGGCTCTATTATCTTGGGCGAGTGATGAAGGCGAAAGGTGATAACGACCGGGCACGGGACCTGTTCGAAGAAGCGGTTCAGGCGGCACGGACTTCGCCGTACTTCCGCAGCCGTCAGCTTGGCCAATGGAGCAAACTGGCGCAAAAAGAACTCTAAGGACACCGGTATCGGATTACGAAACGCCTCACCGGTTCGCCATCTTCGTCCTCGAACACCTCTTCATAATCTGTTTGGAGCAACCCGTTTTCTTCAAACCGCATAAGGTCTTTCTTTGAAAGCGGCCAGGGCAGTTCGCTCGGTTCCTCATCATCGTCGCGTCCGCGCGTCACTACGACAAGCTCGCCATTCGGCGCTACGAATGACGCGACTGCATCGATGACGTTGGGCCGAATTTCAAGCGGCAGCGGCTGGATCGTATAAATCTCCAATACGAAGTCGAAGGCTTCGAGCCATCCGCGAAACGGCTGAAACAGATCGGCCGTTTCGAACTGTATATCGCGGTCTTTGTAAAGGCGTTTCGCCCACTCGATCGCGGTCGGCGAGATATCAAACGCAGTTACCTTAAAACCCAAATCGTCCAAATAAACCGCGTCGTCGCCTAAGCCGCAGCCGACCACGAGAGCTTTGCGGCCTTCACCCTTTAGACCGTTTCGCTCGGCCCAATCTCTAAAAAAACGATTCGGTTCCAGGTCGGCCCACGGTATCTGTTCGTTGTCGCCGGCCGCTTCTTTATAAAACTCATCGAACCACCCGAACGCGTCGCCCTGCCCGGCAAATCCTGCAGCAAGCTCGCGTGCCCTCGCTCGCCTCTCTTTTATTCGTTCGTCGTTCATTCTTCGATCGGAGCGCCTGAATCTTTCCAGGCCTTCCACCCGCCGTCCATCGACCAGACATTCGTGTATCCCATTTTCTGGAGCATGTCGGCCGCGAGTGCGGACCGGTACCCGCCACCGCAATAGAGCACGATCTCTGTATCCTTTTCAGGAAAGGTTTGGACGATATCTCGCTCGATAATACCCCTCCCCATATGGAGCGCGCCCGCGGCGTGACCGGCTTCGAACTCATTGTCCTCGCGAACATCGATCAATTTCGCGCCGCTGTCGACAAGCGATCGTGCCCCCGCAACATCGGTTTCCCTTATCCGGCCCTTGGCATCGTTCACGATCGCCAGAAACTCTTCAGAATGCTTCATATTTGGCTCATTCTATCTAAAGATCGAGCGATTCACTAGCTTGCCTCTGTTTAAACTCCTATAATCGTAACAAGACGTATTTACTAACATTTACCGAGGATAATTACATTGGCTGAACAATTTGACGTGACGATAATCGGCTCTGGACCGGGCGGATATGTAGCCGCTGTGCGAGCCGGTCAACTGGGCTTGAAAGTGGCGATCATCGAAAAGGAAAAGGATGCCCGATTAGGTGGCACATGCGGTCTCCGCGGCTGTATCCCGACCAAAGCTCTGCTAAACGCGGCACATCTTTATGACAAGGCAGGGCACTTCGAAAATTTCGGCCTGAAGGTAAAGGAACTAAGCTTCGATTGGCCGGGCGTTCAAAAATACAAGTCCGACGTCGTCGCGAAAAACTCCGCCGGCGTGACCTACCTGATGAAAAAGAACAAGGTCACGATCTTCAACGGCTTCGGCCGCATCGCCGGGAAAGGAAAGGTCGAGGTCAATCTGGCAGACGGCAAGAAGGAAACGATCGATACGAAGAATGTCATCATCGCTACCGGTTCCGTTGTGCGCCCGATCCCGGGCTTCGAAGTTGACGGCAAGCAGGTCGTAAATTCGGACCAGATTCTCGAGCTCGAATCCGTGCCAAAATCGATGATCGTGATGGGCTCCGGCGCGGTAGGAGTAGAATTCGCCAGTGTTTATGCGCGTTTCGGCTGCGATACGACGGTCGTAGAATTGCTCGACCGGATCGTACCTGTCGAGGATTCGGACGTCTCGAAAGAATTGCAGCGTTCATTCAAAAAGCAGGGAATCAAATGCGAAACCGGCATCAAGCTCGACAAGATCGAGAAGAACAAAAAGGGCGTCAAAGTTTCCGGCAAGAACGCGAAGGGCGATGACGTTTCCTTTGAGGCCGAAATGCTTTTGGTAGCAGTGGGTCGAATGCCCTATTTGGAAAACCTCGGATTGGATAAAACAAAAGTTGTTGTGAATCCCCGCGGTACGATCAAGGTGAACGAATTTTGCGAGACCAACGAGCCGAATGTCTTCGCGATCGGTGACGTTATCGACACCGCTTGGCTTGCGCACCTTGCCTCGAAAGAAGGGATCATGGTCGTCGAGCGAATTGCCGGCAAAAAGGTCGAACCGATCAAGCAAAACTTAGTCCCGAACTGCACATACTGCGACCCCGAAGTTGCCAGCGTCGGCCTCACCGAAGCGAAAGCGAAAGAGCAGGGCTACGACGTAAAGGTAGGCAAGTTCCCTTTCACGGCATCAGGCAAAGCACGAATCTTGGGCGAGACCGACGGCTTCGTAAAGATCGTCTCGGAAACAAAATACGACGAAGTCCTCGGCGTTCACATCATCGGCCCGCACGCAACCGAGCTCCTCGCGGAAGCCTGCGTCGGCATGGCGCTAGAGACCACTGCCGACGAACTCGGCCGTATAATGCACGCGCACCCGACAGTTTCGGAATCGGTTATGGAAGCCGCTGAAGGCGTGCATGATCTGACGATACACATGTAGAACAGTTTCCCTTGTCGGTGGCCAATTGTCGGCACAAATCGGCAATTGGCCATATTTTTGATGAAACCTACTTCAACCTCTTACCCCAGAAACAAGATCAACGTCCTTCTGCTTGAAGGCATTTCCGATTCGGCCGCCGATGAGCTTCGGGAACGCGGCTACACATCGATCGAAAGGATCAATGGAGCATTCAGCGAAAATGAGCTTGCAAGGGCCGTCAAGGGCGTCCATCTTCTTGGCATCCGCTCGAAGACAAAGATCACAGATAACGTAGTAAAAGCCGCCGACAAGCTGCTCGCAATTGGCGCGTTTTGCATCGGTGTAAATCAGATCGATCTTGATGTCGCGACGACGAAAGGGGTCGCGGTTTTCAATGCGCCTTATTCGAATACTCGCTCAGTCGCGGAGCTGATCATCGGAATGTGTGTGATGCTGATCCGCAGGATCCCGGATAAAAACGCAGCGGCGCATCGAGGCGAATGGTTGAAGGATGCGAAAGGCAGTTTCGAGCTTCGCGGCAAGACGCTCGGGATCATCGGCTATGGAAATATCGGCTCGCAAGTTTCGAATCTTGCCGAAGCGCTCGGGATGCAGGTGCTATATTACGACACCGCGACCAAGCTGCCCCACGGAAATGCAAAGCAGGTTCGCGAGCTTCGCGAGCTTCTAAAGAAATCGAACATCGTCACGCTCCACGTCCCGTCTAACGGCACGACACGGAACATGATGAATGCCGAATCGCTCAAGGCGATGCGAAAGGGTAGCATCCTGATCAATCACAGCCGCGGCGATGTCGTCGACCTTGGGGCGCTCAAGAAATACATCGAGCGAGGCCATATTTCCGGCGCGGCCATTGACGTTTTCCCGGACGAACCGGAAAAGAACGGCGATAGATTCCAATCGATATTACAGGGCACGCCAAACGTCATCCTAACTCCCCACATCGGCGGCTCGACCGAGGAAGCGCAAGCGAACATCGGGATGGATGTGACCGCGAAGTTGATCAATTATCTGGATTTCGGCAACAGCGAGGGTTCTCACACAGTGCCCGCCGTCTCGCTCCCGCCGCAGGCCGGCACGCACCGCATCCTGCACATTCACAAAAACATCCCCGGCGTACTTGGCGACATCAACTCCCGCCTCTCCAAACGCGGCATCAACATCCTCGCCCAGTACCTAAAAACAAACGATGCGATCGGCTACGTGATACTTGACGTGGATTCAGGAATCTCCAACGAAGCTTTCGAGATCCTGAAAGGCATTAAAGGTACCGTAAGGGCGCGAATGGTTTACTAGAAATGAAGATCGTCATCCCAGGCGGAACAGGTCAGGTTGGCACCTTGTTGGCCCGCGCGTTTCAGGCAGATGGCCACGATGTTGTTGTGTTTGGCCGCTCGCCGGAAAGACGAGAATGGCGAACGGACTTGTGGGACGGCCGGACTCTCGGGGAATGGGCGTCCGAAATCGACGGTGCGGACGTAGTTATTAACCTTGCAGGCCGAAACGTAAATTGCCGCTACAATGCACAAAATCGCCGAGAGATGATGGATTCGCGCATAGATTCCACACGCGTTGTCGGCGAGGCAATTTCGAAATCTCCAACGCCGCCAAAAGTGTGGCTTCAAGCCAGTACAGCGACGATCTACTCACATCGTTTTGACGCGCCAAACGATGACGTCAACGGCTTGATCGGCGGTAATGAGATTGATGCGCCGAAATCGTGGCGATTCAGCATCGAGATCGCCAAGGCGTGGGAAAAGATCGCAAACGAAGCCTCAACGCCGAATACACGAAAGGTCCTTATGCGTTCCGCAGTAACGCTCAGCCCCGACCGCGGCAGCATTTTTGATGTGATGTTGGGTCTTGTTCGAAAAGGGCTCGGAGGCACAGCTGGCAGCGGCAAACAATACATATCGTGGATACACGATCAGGACTTTATCCGGTCCGTATATTGGCTCATCGAACACGAAGATCTCTCCGGTCCGATCAACCTGTCCTCTCCAAACCCTCTTCCGAATGGTGAGTTCATGCGCATCTTTCGCAAAGCGTGGGGTACTCGCATCGGCATGCCAGCAATGGAGTGGCAGCTTGCCGTCGGCGCATTTTTCATGCGCACTGAGACAGAACTGGTTCTAAAGAGCCGTCGGGTCGTCCCTAAGTTCTTGACCGATTCCGGTTTCGAATTTGAGTTTCCCCATTGGAAAGACGCCGCAAAAAATCTGGTCAAGCGGTGGCGAGAACTCAACTGAAAAGGCCTCCAAATGGGCTGTTTGGCGTCTTTTGGATAAGGAGAACAACTCAAATGAAAAGATATTCGCTCGTATTGATGCTTTTCCTTATCCCTCTGTTCGCGATGCAGATCTCCGCGCAGGAATTTGTTTCGGCCGGGCGCGTTATGCAGAAGGTCGCCGACAAGCTCGCTGCGGTAAAGCTGCTCGGTTACAAATACAGATTCGAATATCGATACCCGTCACGGGAAAGCAAGAGCGACGTGGTAGCGGAGGCGTTTCTTGACCTAAAGCCGGCAGATGGAACGTCGCAGTTTAGATTTCAATTCACCAATGACGGAAGCTTAGACGCGTTCAACGGTGCCGAGCGGTTCATGCTCGACAAGAAAAACAGAAAACTCTTCGTCGAAACCAAACCGTCGTTTCAATCGTTCGGCAGCATTATGCTGCAGAATTCGCCGCTCTCGCTGAAGTACGCTCTGCCGCGTATCATCGCAGATGCGAAGATAAGCAAGAAAGTTACAAAAATACGAAACGGACCCCGAGAACAGTATCTGCTTGAATTCTCGCTCTATAAAGGAATAATAAACTCCGGCGGCGAGATCACGCAGATCCGGCCCGACCTTACCAACAAGCTTCAGATCAAGATCTACAAAGCTACTTTGCTGCCGGTAGAGGTTGTACAGTCGAACGACCAGAACGACGAAACGATCACGACAAGCTACACGGAGATCACCGAGAAGCCGGCGGCTCCGGATGCGCTTTCGTGGTATTTCTCAACGTATCAAAATGGGTACGCGCTTCAGAGTAGAGATCGATTGACGTTGATCGATACCGGTAAAGCGGCACCGCAATTCGACCTGGTCAGTTTCGCAAACACTTCGAAAGTCTCGCTCGATCAATACGGCGGCAAGCTTGTTCTTCTCGAATTTTGGATCGCACATTGCGGTTTCTGCATTGCGGCGGTTCCGAAACTGAATCTGATCGAACAAAATTATCGCGAGAAAGGCATACATGTCGTTTCGATCAACATGTACGACCCGGCGGAAACGATCGAATCGTTCAGAAAGAAAAACAAACCGGATTACACTATTCTTACCGGCGGCGAATCTATCGCGAAGGCGTACGGAGTCGGCGCGTATCCTGCGATCATATTGATCGGCCCCGATGGCAGGGTTCTTTACGCCTCGAGCGGCCTGCAGGAAAGGGAACTCGAGGACGCGATTGTCGCCAATCTGAAAGAATGAAATATCTATCGTTACTTATTTTGCTATTCGCTGCGTCGGCCGCTGAGGGCCAATGGATCAAACAAACCGTCAACACGACCGCATCGTTTCGCGGGCTTTCGGTCGTGAATGAAAAGATAGTATGGGCAAGTGGGACCGGCGGGACCGTGATTCGTACGATCGACGGCGGAAAGACGTGGAATGTGATGACCGTCCCCGACGCTGAGAAACTCGACCTCCGCGACATCGAGGCCTTCGACGCAAATACCGCTTACATCCTCAGCATCGGCAATGGCGAAAGCTCGCGAATCTATAAAACCACCGACGGCGGTAAGACGTGGAAGGAAGAGTTTCGCAACACGAAGGAAAAGGCCTTTTACGATGCACTGGACTGTTTCAATAAGATCCATTGTACTGCCCTTTCGGACCCGGTTGACGGAAAATTCGTGATCACAAAAACGGGTCCCGCCATCCCCGGTAAAATGCCGCCAGCACTCGACGGCGAAGCTGCGTTCGCGGCAAGCGGAACGTGCCTCATAAAGCAGGGGGATACGATGTTTTTTGTAACCGGTGGCAAGGCTGCACGCGTGTTTAGGTCTATCGACCGCGGTTACGATTGGGAGGTTTTCAATACGCCGATGATCAAAGGAACGCCCGGCAGCGGCATCTTTTCGATCGCGATGCGGGATGCTAAGAACGGTGTGATCGCGGGCGGAAACTATGAAAAACCGGACGAAGCGAAGGACAATATGGCGTTCACTTCTGACGGTGGCCAGACCTGGACTCTCAGAACCGGGCTCGGTGGTTATCGTTCTGCAGTCGCTTACATCGATGCACAAACGATCATCGCCGTCGGCACGAACGGCACCGATCTTTCGACAGACGGTGGCAAGACGTGGCAAAAGATCGGCAGCGAAGATCTGAACGCCGTCGCTGCCAAGGGAAAAAATGCTGTCTGGGCGGTCGGGCCAAAAGGCATGGTAGTAAAACTAAAGTAGCTACTTCTTCTGCCCCAGCGAAAACCAATTGCCCGAATCATCCTTAAATAGAGCCTCGTAGCCGTAAAACTCTTCCGTCGGCGGTTTTGTAAATTCCACGCCTTTGGCTTTTAGCTCTTCGTAAGTTGCCCGCAGGTCGTCACACTGAAAAACACCGAAACCGAACGTGCCGTTTTTTACTAGCTCGCGCATCTTCTCAGCCGATTCGGTCGTGAACATCATCCCGTCGTCGATCAGCATTAAGGTGATCTCGAGGTCCGGTTGGTCCGGCGGATTGACTGTCAACCACCGCCTGCCTGGGCCCATTTCGGCGTCGGTGTTCACTTTGAAACCGAGATTGTTGACGTAAAAATCGTAAGCGCTCTCCTGATCGAGAACGAAGATACTGACATGGTTCATTTTCGTGATCATAGGCCTTTGATTATTTGCCTATGACCGATCCGCGTCAACACTTTGCACTTCTCGAAAATTGCTATTTTTCTTCCAGCCTTTTTTCTCCGCAAAACAGCCGGGAATATGGTGAAGAGGTTTCGCCACGACAGATTCTTTGAAGCTTAATTGTTCGATCTGAAATTGCCGCGGCGTCTTTCCGGTGCGGCGTTTGAAAAGACCCGTGAACGAACTGATGCTGTCAAATCCGACCTTGTAACACGCATACGCGACCGGCTCGCCCGCACTCAAAAACTCCTTGGCTTTTCCTACGCGGACGCGCGTCAGGTATTGATGTGGGGTGCTCCCATAGATCGATCGAAAAAGCCGCACAAAATGAAACTTGGAAAAGCACGCCTCGTCCGCGATCTTGTCGAGGTCGATATCGGAAGCGAAATTCTTATCGATGAACACCTTCGCCCGCACCGTTCTCAAATAAAGATATTGTCGGGGATACAGTTCCATGGAATTTCGACTATCTTATATGAAATGGCCATCGCGTGGTACGACATTTTGGGGACACTTGGCGTTAGCATCATAGTGCTGACCTACGTACTGCTCCAGATCGGACGCGTCCGCAGCCAGCAGCTGGTCTATTCGCTTCTGAATGCCGTCGGGGCCGCATTGATCCTCGTTTCGCTTTATTTTGACTTCAATTTCCCGTCGTTCATAGTTGAATTTTTCTGGCTATTGATTAGTCTATTCGGTATCGGAAAGTCATTCGCGAAAAGGAGTGTTTGATTGCAGAGCTTCACCAGTGTCCCGTTCAAGACCGAAAGCGCACATGGTTTCAAAACCGTGAACGGCGTGGCGAAGTTTTCCGGCGCCGGTGTCGTGCTCGAGTTCGAATCGAAGCTTTTGGGGCTTATCGGCAGCGGCGTCAAAGAGGTGAAGATTCGAAAGGACGAGATCCTCGACATCAAGTTCCGCAAAGGTATTTTCAAACGCGGCGCAAAGATCGAGATCCGAACAAAGACCTTTTCCAAGCTTGCCGAACTTCCCAACAATGACGGAAAACTAACTTTAAAACTAGAGCGCGACGATTTCGAACGCGGCCAGGAAGCCGTTATTCAGCTTCAAAAGGAACTTAAAGAACACGAGGCTTCACTTCCACCAACGCAAGCCCCTGTAAGTTCGCTGTTTGCGGACGATGCAGAGGATGAGACAAAATCACTCAACGAGGAGAAAGTGTAAATGCCCAAATACGTGATCGAGCGCGAGATCCCAAGGATAGGAGATTGGACCGCCGACCAGCTTAAAGAAGCGTCAAAAACCTCCGTAAATGTTTTGGGAGAGCTCGGACCGGAGATCCAGTGGCTGCACAGTTATGTAACCGGCGACAAGCTTTACTGCGTTTATGAGTCACCGAGCGAAGAAATGATCCGCGACCATGCAAAACGCGGCGGATTTCCGGTCAACAAGGTTTCCGAGCTTTATCATACGATCGGCCCCGAGACGGCAAACGATTGATCATCACCGCCTATCGAATCCAAACAAATCGCCCGAGGTGATCTCGGCCGCTTGATCGCGGCCTTTCCAACGGCGCCCTCATATATCCAACGCGCGGCGATAATCGCCCTGCTGTCGTTTGTGTTTTTTCTCGCGATGCTGGTCGCCTTTTTGTTCCGCCAACAGTCTGGTTACCTCATCCTCGCCGCCGCGTTTTTCGTCCTGAATCTCTTTACGCTCGCCGGTTTTCTTATGCAGCGGCGAAACGTGGCATCCCTTTTTGAAAATGGTATTAAGTACAAGGCCTTGACCGCTTATTGGAACGAGATCGTTTCGATCGACGATGGTAACGAAGGCATAACGATAGTTAAGGCCGACGGCTCGGCTATCAAAATACCACGCTCGGTCGACGACCTCGGCCGCCTCAATTTCCTTCTCCGCGAGAAAACCCGGCTCTGATGGACACAAGGAGCTCGTCCTTTTTTTTGCCTCCAAATTCTAGTATTCTGTTGGTTTAGAGATATTCGGAGACTTTATGAGCGTTGAAGTGGTAATGCCGCAGATGGGCGAATCGATCACCGAGGGAACGGTGTCGAAATGGCTGAAAAAAGTAGGCGACAAAATCGAAAAGGACGAAGCGATCCTTGAGATATCGACCGATAAAGTCGACGCCGAAGTGCCAAGCCCCGGCGCCGGTACGCTGCTCGAAATACGTCATCAGGAAGGCGAAACGGTCGAGGTCGGCACGGTCTTGGCGACAATCGGCGCTGAAAGCGAGGTCGCCACTCCGCAGGCTCCCGCAGCAGTAGCTCAACCTCAAACAACTCGGGCGCCAGAACCAGGCGCAGTAGAGCCGGAACCCATCGCCCCTTCCGCGCCGGTAAGCGACCAGGTAGAGGCCCCAAAACCCACAGAACAAGCACAACCCGTCGGCGACGCGACAGAAGTCGTGATGCCTCAAATGGGGGAGTCCATCACCGAAGGCACGGTTTCAAAGTGGTTAAAGTCAGTTGGCGATACGATCGAAAAAGACGAAGCTCTTTTAGAAATTTCGACCGACAAAGTAGATGCCGAGGTTCCTTCACCTGCCGGCGGTAAATTGCTTGCTATCAATGTTCAGGAAGGCGAAACCGTGGAGGTCGGATCGGTACTTGCGCTAGTCGGCGCGGAAGGTGCGGCTTCTGTGTCGTCTCCTAAAGCGCAGCCTGCCGCGGCCGTGCAACCGACAAAATCCGCAGAAAATATTGCGGAGACTCCGAAGCCCGAGCCGTCACCCACGCAGATACAAACCCCGTCGCTCCCCGTTCCAACGAACGGCGGTTCCAACGGCAGCAAGACTCTGGACGAGTTACGCAGAACGAAATCGAGCCCACTTGTTCGAAACATTGCAAAAGAGCACGGCGTCGATATTACGCGTATTCCTGGTTCCGGCATCAGCGGCCGCGTTACAAAGCAGGACATTATGTCCTTTATCGAAACCGGTGCGGCACTGCGGCCCCAGGACCTGTTGAAAACTGGCGTGGCGCTGCCCGTTGCCAAACCCCAAACAACTCAATCTGCCAAGCCTGCATATCAGCCGCCGCAAGCCGAACAAATGGTGGGCGACCGTATCGAGAAAATGTCAGTGATGCGAAAGAAGATCGCAGAGCACATGACGTTTTCAAAACAGACCTCGGCGCACGTTACGAGCGTTTACGAGATCGACATGACGAACGTCGCGCGTTTCCGTGAACGAAATAAAGAAGCATTTCAGCAGCAGTTCGGTACAAAGCTAACGTTCATGCCGTTCATTTTCCAGGCAGTTACGAATGCGATCAAGCAACATCGAATCGTTAATGCGCAGGTCGACGGCGACCAAATAATTTACAAGGCTGACGTTAACCTGGGAATGGCAGTTGCACTCGATTGGGGTTTGATCGTTCCGGTTATTCGCAATGCCGACACACTTTCCCTTTCGGAATTGGCAGTAAAAGCGAACGACCTCGCTGATCGTGCTCGATCGAAAAAACTAAATCCCGACGAGGTCACTGGCGGTACCTTTACGATCACAAATCCGGGAGTTTTCGGCGGTCTGTATGGTACTCCGATAATCAACCAACCGCAGGTCGCGATACTCTGCGTCGGCACGATCGAAAAACGGCCAAAGGTCGTGACCTCCGTTGATGGCGACGACGCTATCGTGATTCGCCAGATGGCATATTTCGCTTTGACTTACGACCATCGAATCGTGGACGGTGCAGATGGGGAAAAATTCCTTTCCTTCCTAAAGGAATATCTGGAACGCAACGAATTTACGTTCTAAAGGCAAGAAAAGAAATGTATTGCGTCTCGTACCGAAAACATACATAATCGAATCGAATTATTTGCACCGTACCTAAAGCGGACGGAAATCCCACTCGAATATCACAGCCGATTATCTGAATACCTCATAAAACCAGCGTTTCGGCGAATTCGCCAAACTCACTTCCGTGGCACGACAATTGACTATGTCTGGTCAGTTCGCATCTGGGCGAATATCAAAATCAAGCGATTTTAGGATCAAATGCCCGGTCGAAGGGATGCTCTACTTTCAATACTAGGAGTCGAAGAATATGTACAAGAAAATTTCGGCGATTTTTATCGCAACAGTTATCGCAGTATCGGCCGCGTTCGCTCAGGACGCTCAGCTTCGCAATGTTCCCAGCGGCCAGAAAGTGAAGATCGAAGGTGTTGTGGTTTCAAGAATGGATGACAACACGCTGATCGTTCGAGACCTGACCGGAATGGACACGAAAGTCGTTCTTTTACCGAGCACAAGCATTAAGAACGAAGCTTTTTGGGGTGGTGACAGATATGCATCAACGTCGTTGATCCGTGGTTTGAACCTCGAGGTCGAAGGACGTGGCGATGGCACAGGCAACTTGGCGGCCACCAAGGTGCGCTTCGAGAAACGAAATCTGGAAGTTGCGCAGTCAATAGAGACACGCGTTGCGCCGACAGAAGCACGGCTCACCGCTGCTGAAGAAAATGCTCAGCGAGTAGCCGGTCAAATCGATGAGCTGATGGCGATCTCGAACGCCGCTCGCGGCGGTGCTAAAGCAGCACAGGACACCGCTGATGCCGCTGTCGAAGGTGTAAATGCTACCAACAAGCGGATCACCGACCTTGATGACTATGTTGTTCAGACGACCGAGACCGTTAACTTCAAGGTGAACAGTGCAGTGCTTTCGCCCGATGCAAAGACGAGATTGGATGCTATCGCTCAGCAGTCATCGACACTGAAGGGCTATTTCATCGAGATCACGGGTTTTGCGTCTGCAGAGGGCAGCACGCAGCATAACAAAGCTCTCAGCCAACGACGGGCCCGTGCCGTTATCGATTACATGATCGAAACACACAACATCCCGCTCCGCCGTATAGGACAATCATTCGGATTCGGCGAATTGCAGGCTGTTGCAGATAACACCACGCGTGAAGGCCGGGAGGCTAACCGACGTGTCGAGGTCAAACTGCTTGTTAGTCGTGGCCTCAACCAGAATGTCGAAGTTCGACAGGTGAAAGATACTGAGGACTAAATAGCCTCAGCTGATGTTTCTCAACAAAAGCGAAAGCGGTCATTTGGCCGTTTTCGCTTTTTATTACAACCTCCCTTCCCTTCCGATTAATCAAACGCTCATGTTCAAGCATTCACAAAACCTTCACTTAACAGCTTTATTACTCGTATTGCTCTCCGCATCCGCTTTTGCCCAGAAACCAACGCCGACGCCGAAGATCACCGAGGACGAAACGGTCATTAAAGTGGATTCACGTCTGGTCGTCGTGCCGGTTTCAGTAACAAATGCGAACGGCGATCCTGTGCTCGGGCTTACGGGAAAGGACTTTGTTATAGAGGAAGAAGGGCGGCGTCAGACGATCGAAAATGCGGGCGACGCATTGAGCGTTCCGCTTGAGATCGCTCTGCTGTTCGACGTTTCGGCTAGCACAGACGCGATGTTCAGGTTTGAGCAGGAAACTGCCGCTAAATTCTTAAAAGAGGTCATGCGGCCTGACGACAGGGCTGTGATATTCACTGTCGGTCAAAAGCCGATTTTGTTACAAGGCCGGGAGACGGCTGAAAAAACAGCCGCAACAGTTCTGAACATTTCGGCTACGAAAGGAGCGACTGCATTTTTTGATACTGTTCGTGACGCCGCAAAATACCTGCGAACGATGTCTCCGGAAGGACGACGACGCGTGATTCTCGTAATTTCCGATGGCGAGGACAATTTCAGCGAGGCTGTACAAAATGCTCAGCGTAACTACGAACGAAACATTGTTGACAAGGGTCCCGATCCGGATTTCAAAAAGCTGGGTAAGGTTGTGGTTCAGGCGCAGAACGCCGCCAAGAACAGTGAACGAGCAAGCGTGTTGCGAGCATTGCAAGACGCGGATATCGTTCATTATTCGATCAATCCAGCGGGAAGCTCGTACAAGCTAAATCAGATCAGCGTATTCGGCCAGGAAAACATGGAAGTGTTTTCGAAACAAACCGGAGGAACCGCGTTTTTGCCCAAGTTTGCTCCGATCGATACCAAAGACCAATATCAGAACCAGACAAATATGCGGAAAAACGCAGAAATTCTGGAGCAGATCTTCAAACAACTAGCGAACGAGTTGCGGGCACAATACTTGATCCAATATTATTCCGACGCAGAATACCCGCAAAACCGTTTCGTGAAGCTAAAGATATCGACTCCACAACGCGCGGAACTTCGAGTGCGTGCCCGCGACGGTTATTACGTCAAAAACTAGTTCACCGAATTTTTAGTTCGCGTGATCGGGACAGCAACGTTACCCGTCGTTGGCTTTCCTTGCACCAGCGTGCCGGTTTCGGAATTTGAGATCGAAACAGCACCCATCAAAGGTCTGTAATCGCCCATTTCGTAGCTATCACGACCTCGTTCGTTTTTAGAAAAAAGCGACATTATTCCAACGCCGGCAAATAAGGTCATCAGCAGTGAAAATGCCGCGGTGGCAACCCGCGAAACACGCTCTTTTACCTTTGCCCAGCCGACCGGGCAGTCTTTTGTGAGGATCGTGCCGTCGGCGCGACGGTAATAACGCACGCACAAACGTCCCTCGCTCTGCGTTAAAAGGCCTTCCGCCTCATTCGCGGTCATTCCAGAAATGTTATAAACGTTCAGTTTGCACTCGCCGCAGTAACGCTTGCGATCTGTACCGATCATTCCAGCCCAGTCAGCCGAACACGGGCTCGCGATCCGGATATTGTTCAATGGACTTTGTTTGGACATAAAAAAACTCCGTTATATATGACTTCAGCAATTCGCTGTTGTGATATTGAACGGAGTCAAAGGTCTGAACTTGCGGAGTTTTATTGTTGTGACCGCATTCGTTTTGGAATTAGCGTAATTACCTTCCTCAGGGTTTCGTTTATCGATCGCGAATCCGGAAACATTTCGCGCACATCCGGCTCGATAGCTGCGTAAAAGCGATCCGACACTAATTTGTCTTTGTCGTAAATGCGTACGCTGTGCCCTTTCTTATAGGCTTCTGTATACTTTCCGCGGACACCTTTTTTACCGGAAAGGCTATGTGGATCTTCGCTATTCACTTTATTCTTGTTCATATAACTTTCGCTCAGTGCTGGTTGCCTTTCGGCAGCTAATTATTCGAATTATAACATCGTCGGCCTCTACGTGATTTTCAGTATGTACAACCAATAACACTCGGCTTGCTAACGACATTCCGATTGTGAAAAATCGGTGCTCGTCACGCGAGTGCATTTCGTCGAAGTAGGTTTCCGCTTTTGGATCGCCGAACACTTCTTCCGCTTCATTAAAACTTACTTTGTGGCGCCTGAGATTTGAGGCTGCCTTTTGCTTGTCCCATTCAAAGATCAGTTTCATTGACCGAATTTTATCATTTGGCTTCTGTGCGGCGGTATTTATGCGTAATCGGTCTCCGGCGGCCAACACCGATGGCATTTTTCGAAATGATGAGTGTCGGCGGCAGTTGCTGTCGTTTGAACTCGTTGGCCGGATGCTCAACCTTGTTAAGAATGGAATAGACAAGCTCGGCGTCGTTGCCGGCAGCAATGATCTCCGACGGCGACGATTTCATTTCGAAATACATCTTCAGGATCGGGTCCATCAGCTCGTAACGCGGCAGCGAGTCCTGGTCAAACTGATTCGGAGCGAGCTCGGCTGAAGGCCGCTTTTGGATTATCTTATCCGGAATGATCCCTCGGCCGGCGAATTCGTTGATGTGCCGTGCGATCGCCCAAACTTCGGTTTTCAGAACATCGCCGAGCACCGCAAGTCCACCGTTGGTATCGCCATAAAGCGTGCAGTAGCCGACCGCAAGTTCGCTTTTATTCCCGGTCGAAAGCAAAAGGCGTCCTTCTGCATTCGATATCGCCATCAAGATCACACCGCGAAGCCGCGATTGTATATTCTCGGCAGCAAGTGATTCGCCGCCTTTCGTCGGAACTCGTAGATTGAGTTGATCGACCAGAGTATCGAAGGAATCGCTAATCGGCTCCAGGCGACTTTCGCAACCGAGATTTCGAACGAGTTCTTCGGAATCCTTGACGCTCCCTTCTGATGAGAACGGCGACGGCATCATCACGCAAAGCACGTTTTTAGGGCCAATTGCTTCGCACGCCAG